>CAZPEJ010000156.1:6623-9337 GCA_964585465.1 uncultured Ardenticatenaceae bacterium | reverse complement strand
TAGGCGGTCAAGCTCTTGCAGCCGCACATTGGCCTCTTTTAACTCACGAGTACGTGCCACCACCCGCTGTTCCAGGGTTTCAAACAACAACGCGCGTTCGATAGCATTTCCGGCAATTTCTGACATCGCCTTGAGCAACCGAAGTTCATCTTCCGAAAAAGCCCGCGGGCCGTGAAAGTTGAGGTTCAAAACACCAATAATTTTCTCCTGGGAGCGTAACGGCAGGCTGACGGTGCTGCGGATGAGGCTGAGAAGACCTGTTTCCGGGGGCAAAAAATGGGCAATCGGGTCTTTTGTCAGGTCTTCCGCAATGTAGACCTGCCCGGTGGCGGCCACATGCCCGGTAATGCCCTGGCTGGGGGAGAACCGCCGCCCCAGCAAGTCGGGGTCAGGCGGATAACCATAATGGGCGATGGCATCCCCTGTTTCCGGGTCTACCAGGAAGAGGCTGCCTAACACCCCGCCAGACACTTGCAGGGATTTTTCCAGCACAATGGGGAAGATTTGGGCGGTGGTGTGGGCTTGGCGGACAGCTTTGGAAAATTCGGCAATGGCGGCTAATTCGGCCGTTTTTTGGCTAATACCCTCAAATAGGCGTGATTTATCCAGAGCTACCGCCAGCTGGTCGGCTACCAGGGTCAAAATTTTGACATCGTTGTCTGTAAACGCCTGAACCCGATCACTATCTACATTGAGTACCCCAAGCGTCTGGTTCCCAACATTGAGGGGCAAAGCAGCTTCCGACAGAACACGCATTCGGGGGGATGGCACAAAATCGGGGTGGTTTCTGGTGTCATTCACAATCATCGTGTGCCCTGTTTTTGCCACTATGCCAATTAACCCTAGACCCACTGGTTGACGGGACTCCCCGATTTTGACCAGGTCTGTGCGAGGCCCACAAATGGCTTGTAACACAACCTCTTGCCGGGTGTCGTTGACGGCCAGTACACCCACGCTGGTGTAGTTGAAGGCGCGGCACAAGGTGTTGACGACTTCCCGGCACAGTTCTTCCCATTCTGTCAGGCGGGTTAGCTGTTGCCCCAACTGGTTGAGCCGGGTCATCTGGTCGGCCCAATGGGTGCTTGTTTCACTGGCGAGTTGTAACTCTTCGGCGCGGAGGTGGGTTTCCTGATAAAGTTGGGCGTTTTGCATGGCAACGGCCGTTGGTATAGCCAACGCTTCGGCCAGGTGCAAATGTTCCTCGGTAAAAAAGTGGGGGGTAGCCTTATTCATGCTATAAAACCCCAACAACTTGCCACCAGCAATCAGCGGCAAACCAATCCAGTTTTGTACATAGGTAGAAACAGGTGTGACTTCCCATCCCGGATAAACATTGGTGTCGGGGATTAACAAACCGCGCCGTGTTTGGGCAATTTTTTGAAAAACCTGGTTTTTGCTCAGGCTAAAGGTCAACTTTTTAACGGCTTCTGGGTCTGTCCATTGTTCATGCCCCCGAAGGGCGCGAATGGTGATTAAGTCGCCCTGCAACAACATGACATTGGCTGTATCGAAGGGGATGAGGGTAGCCAAAAAGTTGAGGAAATTTTGCAGAACGGCATCCAGTTCTAACGTTTGTGTCAATGCCAGATTGGCGGCTCGCAACATATCGGCGGTGTAGCGGCTGCGTTGGGCAGTGGTCAAGAGCCGGGCTTTGGCAACTGCCAGGGAAATTTGCCTGGCAGCCTGTTCACATTGGGTAATTTCACCGGGTGTGAGGTCGCGGGGGATGTCAAAAAGAATAAGGGCTGCCCCTAATTTTTGCTGATCTGCAATGAGCGGGAGTGCCAATATGGAACGGTTGTCGGAAAAGGGGTTGGCTATTTGTTGGGAAACAAATTCGGAGGAGGCAAAATCTTTGATGAACAGGGAGTTTTCCAACTCTAACACGCAGGAGGTGACGGTGCGTTCGCCGGGTTTGGGGCGAATGGTGGGGTAAGTTTCGCGCATGGGGCCGGAAGCCGCCGCGGGAATGGTCTGGTGTGTGGCCTCGTCCCATAGGGTGATGTGGCAGGCATCGGCATGGAACAGTTCGGTCATTCGGTCGGCCAACAGTTGCATCATGGTTTTGGAGTCGAGGTTGGCAACGGCCGTTTGGGTGATGTCGTTGAGTAGGGTTAAAAAGGCTTCTCGTTCGCGCAATTCGGCCGTTTGTTGGCTGGCGGCCCGCACGGTACGCTGGTGTTGAATGGCATAAAAACAGACACGCTGCAATAGTTGGGAATCAAACTGCCCCAGCACCAGATAATCTTGTGCCCCGGCGGTCATCATCTGAGAAGCCAGGTGTTCATGTTCTGCGGGCAGGAGAACAACGAATGGGGTATTGGGGAAACGGCCGTTTAGCTCCTTGACCTGTGTCACCTCCCCATTGGCCGCCACCCACAACAATAAGTCTACTGAAGATAGGTTCTCACACGCCTCCAGGTTTTTTTGCCCCAGATGAAAGTTACCAAAGACGTATGGCCCTGAACGGTGTAACATTTCAGATAACAGGCGGGCTGTTTCTGGGTCGGCTCCGGCCAGTAACAAGGAAAAAGAGTTGGTTTGCATGGGGTGTAACAGTTGATGATATGAAATTTGCCGATTTTTGCCCCCATCATACCAGATGAAAAATACAAAACAAAAAGCCCTTAGTCATGTTAACCCGTTGACTAAAAGGCTTTTTGGGAGCAGTCTCAGTTTAATAAATTTTGGGTAACTGTTCAGCCTCTCTGGGG
>CAZPEJ010000156.1:0-6523 GCA_964585465.1 uncultured Ardenticatenaceae bacterium | reverse complement strand
CCATTAAGGGGTGCGGAGGTGGGGAATGAGGGCGGTCAACGGCACATTGACTCGTTCTTTTTGGTCGCGCCGTTTCACTTCTACACACCCTTCAGCCAGCGATTTGCCACCCACCACCACCCGCCAGGGGCAGCCAATAAGGTCTGCGTCTTTGAATTTGACTCCGGCCATCACATCCCGGTCGTCATATAGCAGTTCAAACCCGGCTTGTTGCAGGTCGTGATACAGTTTATCGGCCGTTTCTTTGACCTCATCTCCCTTACCAATGTGCATCAAATGAACCTGGTACGGGGCAACGGTTTCCGGCCAGATTATACCGTCTGCGTCGTGATGCAATTCCACAATAATGGCCATCAATCTGTCCAAACCAATGCCATATGACCCCATATAAATGAGTTGGGAATTGCCGTTTTCATCCGAGTACGTGGCATTCACCGTTTTGCTGTAGCGGGTGCCGAGTTTGAAACAATGCCCGGCCTCGATGGCCCGGCGGGCTTCAATTCGGCCACCACAGCGGGGGCATTGGTGGCCGGTGTCTGCCTGGGCAATATCCGCTATCTGGCTTACCGCAAAATCGCGTGGGTAGTTGCTGCCGGTATAGTGATACCCGGCCTCATTGGCTCCCACGACAAAGTTGCCGCCCGCCTGAATGGAGCTATCGGCCAGCAGGTAAACACCTGATTGTTGTAACTCTGCGGCGACTGGCAAGCCAATGGCTGAGGCGTATCCTGGTACGGCCCCGGCAGCTACAATTTCTTCATCTGTCGCTGGGCGCAGTGTGCCACCCCCCAAAGCGTTGATGAACTTGATTTCGTTGACTTCCAGGTCGCCACGCACCAGGCCAAAGATGAAACGGCCGTCTTTTTCCACTTCCCCGGCCGGTGCCCACCAATAAAAAACGGCTTTGATGGTCTGGCTGGCTGGCACTCCCACAAAAGCGGCCACATCGGCTATTGTTTTGCAATCGGGGGTAGCTACTTTCTGCAACTCAGCCAGATGGGCTGGTGGTTCTCCTTCGCGCACAAATTCGGCCGCTTCCACATTGGCGGCATAGTCACAATTCTGGCAGGCGATAAATGTGTCTTCACCCTGGGGATGGGCAACCACAAACTCTTGAGATGTTTTGCCCCCCATAGCTCCCACGTCCGCATTGATAGCCTGCACATCTACCCCACAGCGGTGAAAAATGTTGAAATAAGCCTGTACCATCTGGGGATAATACTCATCCAGAGCCGCCTCGTTGGTGTCCAGGCTGTAGGCATCCTTCATAATAAATTCGCGCAGACGCAGCAGCCCTCCACGCGGCCGGGGTTCGTCGCGGAACTTTTTGCTGATGTGAAAGACCACTTTGGGCAGGTCGCGGTAACTTTCAATTTCGTTATTAGCCAGGCTGACTACAACCTCTTCGTGGGTGGCAGAGAGGGCGTATTCGCGGGAGCCACTGGCTTTGAGTTTCATCAGCACATCCATTGTCCACCACCGACCGGTGTCTTGCCACAGGCTGGCCGGGTGCAAATTGGGCATCCACATCTCTTGTCCACCGACCGCTTCCATTTCTTCGGTCAAAATTTTCCAGATTTTGCGGATGACACGATACCCTAACGGCATGTAGGTATAGATGCCCGCCCCAACAGCACGAACGAAGTTCCCCCGAATGAGCAGTTGGTGGCTGACCATATCTGCTTCTGCGGGGACTTCGCGCAAGGTTTTACCAAAAGTGTGAGAAAGTCGCATAAAGTTGTACTCGTTATTTCTAATCTCCAATGTAAATGGGTAAGGAGAAAGTATAACAACCAACAAAAAGGCCGTCAAAGCAGGGAAAAGTGGGTTTTCTCTGGATTTTCTCCTGTAAACCTCTTGCCAATTCGCCTATCTTGTTTTAAGATGGGGGCGTGTAATGGTTTTTTGTATTGTTACCTGCTGGATTTGTGACTGTTTTATCTGGCAAATCTGGACATCAAATTTTTAAGGAAGGAAAAAAATGGCTTTTAGTTTTACAAACTCCAAAGGACAAACGTATTTTTTGCATAAACAAGAGACAACGTTGAAGAACGGCCGTCCCCAGACCATTTACTTCTTTGCCAAAGAGGTAAAAGCTGGTTCTCTGGATGCAGTGCCAGCCGGGTATACTGTTTCCGAAAGCCGAAACGGTTTGCCTGTCCTCAAAAAATCAGGTTAATCTGGTTAATCGTACCCCTTAAAAGCCCCTGCCAGGCAGGGGCTTTTTGTTTTGGCAGGCGGGTGGAAAATCGGTTACGATTGGGGGCTGACTGGTTGCAAAGATGCAAAACTTTTGTAACGGTTCAGCCTCTCTGGGATTTAACCGCAAAGTAGACAAAGGTTTTCTCTTTTCTTTGCGCCCTTTGCACCTTTGCGGTGAATCGTTACAAACTTTTTATAGGATGACAAAGTTATGAGTGTGCCATCTGCCAGTTTGCGGGCGTTTTTGGCGGGGTTGATTGATTATGCGGGGTTGTTTCCGCCAGCCCAACTGCCTTTGTCGGAGGCGATTGAGCTTTACGGCCGTTACCGGGCCACCCCTGACCGTTGGATGTTATCTCGTTTTATTATTCCGGCTGCCCAATTACACAACTTGACTGAATCAGGCAGGTTGTTATTTTCGGCCGATTCTCCCTTTCTGTTTTCGGTGTTGGGGCGGGGTGGGCAAACGGCCGATGAGTTTTGCACCAACCTGGATAACGACCTGGCTGACATTACCCGCTTCCGCCAGGAAAACGAAGGCCGGGTGGTGGCTGATGTGTTTGAGGTGCGCCTGCCAACGGCCGATTTAATTCCAGAAACGGCCGATTTACTCCACCAGCATGGGTTGAGGGGGTTTTTTGAATTATCGGCCGTCAGCAGTCAGCAGTTAGCTGTCAGCAGTCAGCTGTCAGCAGTCAGCTGTCAGCTGTCAGCAGTCGGCTTTCAGCAGTCAGCAGTCAGTGGGGGGGCGGGGTTGAAAGTTCGGATGGGTGGGGTGGTGGCATCGGCTTTTCCGCCGGTGGCGCAGGTTGCGGAGGTGTTGCTGTTTTGCCGCGATGCCGGGGTGCCGTTTAAGGCGACGGCTGGTTTGCACCATCCGGTGCGCCATTGGAACAAGGCGGTGCAAACCCACATGCACGGGTTTGTCAATCTTTTTGGGGCGGGGATTTTGGCCCATGTTCACAACCTGGATTTAGCCACTGTTGGGGCCATTTTGTCGGAGGAAACGGCAGCCGCTTTTCAATTTGATGAAGATACTTTTTCCTGGCGGGGGTTGGCGGCAAAAACGGCCGAAATCCTCCCTATTCGTCAACAATTTCTCCTCTCCTATGGTAGTTGCAGCTTTGATGAACCAAGAGAGGATTTACGCGCATTTGGTTGGTTACAGTAAATTTGGAGGTGGCACAAAGAGTCCCAGAAACGTGGCAGAAGCAGGAGGACGTATTGCGTAGAACCTGTATCCCTCCGCGAATCTTTACGTTTCCCTCTTTGCGCCCTCTGCGCCCTGAAAACCTTTAAGGAGAATCCATGCTTCGCAAACTCACCATCCTGTTTCTGTGCCTGTTGTTGTTGGTTGCTTGTGGGGACGAAGAAGATGAACGGGGGAGTGATGTGGTAGAAACGGCCGTTTCCCAGGCCACTGCCATCTCACCCTCACAAACCCCTGTTCCACCCACCGCTACCCCGCCGTCCACCAACACCCCAGAACCCACCGGCACCCCTCAACCGACTGCTACCCTGGAACCCACAGCCACCCCCATTCCCCTGGACGATTGGACGGTGTTGGTGTATCTGGACGCAGATAACAACCTGGAAGAGCCGGGGTTGATGGATGTTAACGAGATGGAGGCAGCAGGCAGTTCCGATACGGTTAACGTTCTGGTGCAAATGGATCGGATTGAAGGGGAGACGGATTGGGACGGGGATTGGACAGAAACCCGCCGTTTTCGTATTGAGGGGGACAACGATGTGGATTTTATTACTTCGCCTGTTTTAGAGGAGATAGGCGAAGTAAATATGGGTGACCCGGACACGCTGACCGATTTTCTCGTTTGGGGAATGCAGGAATACCCGGCCGAACATTATGCGGTGGTGTTGTGGGATCATGGGGCGGGCTGGTTTGGGGTGGCTTATGACGATAGCACCATTGATGGGGATGGCCTGACCATGCCAGAGTTGGCGGGGGCATTGGATAGTGCCCTGGCGCAGACCGGGGTAGAGAAGTTTGACATTATCGGGTTTGATGCCTGCCTGATGGGGCAACTGGATGTGTACTTTGCCATGCAGGCGTATGGGGAGTATGCCGTTGGTTCAGAGGAGCTGGTGCCGGGGCTGGGGTGGGATTATGAGGCCATCTTGAGCCGTCTGTATCAAGAACCAGAAATGGATGGGGCCACCTGGGCCACGCACCTGGTGTCTGATTTCCTTAACTTCTACAACAAAATTGAACCTGACCCGTTTGTCACCATGTCGGCCGTTGACCTGACCGCCCTATCCCAACTGGAAACAGCCATGAAGGGGTTATCATTGGCTTTACAAACCAACCCCTCCTTTCACGCCAGTGCCATTGGGGATGCCCGCAACGGGGCAGAAGGGTATGCACTGGTTTACCCGGAGGACGCAGAGTATTATGCCGCCATTGATCTGTGGCACTTTGCCAACATTTTGGCCCAGCGTAGCCCGGATGAACAGGTGATTGCAGCGGCTCAAGCGGTGGCAACGGCCGTTGAGTCTTCTGTCATTGCCGCCGATCATGGGGCCGGGTTTACCTATGCCAAAGGAATCTCCCTCTACTTCCCCCGAACGGCCGAATACCTTCCCAACCATTACCAGACGGAAACCGGGTTAAAGGAGTGGAGCAACTTTCTCACCAAGTTCCATGCGGGGCTGGAAGAAATCCCCACCCCAGAGTTTCACATCCTCAACATTTTGAGCAGTGTGGCCGGGTTACAAAAACCCGCTTATCTGGATGTGGAAATCACCGGCACGGATATTCAAAATGTGGTGTTAATTGGGGGACGATACGAAAACGGCCGTCAACTGCTGCTGGAATACGACAACCTGATCCCTGAACCTACCTATCTGGAAGATGGCTCTTTGCTCTATGAATGGCGCGACGGAGTACACCAGGACTTTTTTGTCTGGACGACAGAATCCCCTTATGTGTACGATAACCAGGGCAACGGTGAGTACGTGGTGATGTCGCCCACCGATTACAACAGCCCGCTCTACACCGTACAGGGCCGCTTCCAACGGGCTGATAGCGACAAGTTTTTTGAGGCCAGTCTGGTATTTAATACCGACACCGCTCAGGTTTCTGGGGTTTGGACATTCCAGGGAGAGGCTGGCTCTGCCCCCAATGAAGTGATTGCCACCTCAGGTGACACTTTCCAACTATACAACACTTATATCAACAGCGACGGCAGCAACACGTTGGAAGCGGGTGTTACCCTGACCTTTGATGAAAACGGGCAACTGTATTACACCTGGTTGCCCTTGCCCAGTGGGGAGTATTTCCTCGGTTTTTCAGCTCAAACCATTGCCGGAGAAACGGCCGATGCGTTTGCCGACTTCACAGTAGACAATGACAACCTGGTTGAAGGGTATGCCGCCTACCTTGACCCATATCAAGGTTTCCAATTCTTCTACCCCACCACCTGGTACGCCCCCAGTTATGACGGCACACAGCTATATACCTATGACATTGACACCGGCAGCACTTATCTCAATATCACCTTGTACCCCGAAGTTGGCTCCGCCACCGCTGAAACCTTAAAGGCGCAAACAGTAACGACCTTTGGCGAACTGGATTATTTCTTTGAAGACAACATTCTGGTAGGTGGTGCAGAGGGGTTATTAACCGGGTACCGCTACCAGGGCAACGATGGCCCCCACACGGGCTTTTTCTTTACCTTTGTTTTTGAAGGGGTTGGGTATGTGGTGGATGTGGATGGGTTACAGGAAAATGAAGCAGAAACGGCCGATGTAATAGATGCCATGATCGCCTCCTGGGTGTTCCAGCCGGTTGGGTTTGGCCTGCAACCGGGCAACTGGGCTACGGTGCAGTTAGATGATTTTTCGGTCGAAGTGCCCAACGATTTCGCCTATGAAGAGACGGAAAACGGTTGGCAACTGTTTTCGGCCGAAGATGGGTACAGTTTTGTCGCCCTCCGTGCCGACCCACTTTCTGGGGATGATTTGGAAACCATCATTTTGGATTGGACGGCCGTTGCTTCGGAAGGGCTCGATGACTTTTCGGCTACCGAGCCATACAAATTCTCCCTGGCAGACAAAGCGTGGACACGGGTAGATTTTGTCTACACCGCCGATGATGGCAGCGAAATTTGGGGGTTGCTCATGGTGACGCTGGCAGAGGAGCAAGAAATTACCGCTTGGGCCGAAGCCCCGGCCGATATATACAACGACCTGGAAAGTTCTATTTTCCTGGTGACCATTTCTGACCTGACGCTAAACGGAGAAACGGCCGAACCCCCCCCCCCCCCCCAAACCCCCCCCCCACCCCGCCCGGCCCCCGACAACA
>CAZPEJ010000155.1:0-9342 GCA_964585465.1 uncultured Ardenticatenaceae bacterium | reverse complement strand
CCAGAGAAAAAAAATCCGCGAAAACCCGTCAAACCCGCGTCATCCGCGTTCCATTGCCACTTTCCCGACAAACTACTCGCTACTTTTTTGAGCGATTTCACAAACATGATAAACTTACCATGTCTGAAACTATTACCCCTTTGAAGACATACGATGTTTCAACACACATCGGCCCAAACAACCAGATGTTAAAACATGATATGTCAAAATAGTTACCAGCGAATTTAACATTCCTTTAACAAACCCTTAAAAGGAGGTGAATCACCACTTAAAATACCACTGCTAAAAAACAGGATACTTATTAACCTAATTCATTTTCTTGGAGGAGAACGATGTTTAGCCGTAAAAGTTTGTTGTTTGTATTGATGTTGATTTTAAGCATGATACTCGTTTCTTGTGGTGGTGGCGAAGAAGCCGCCGAGGAACCAGCCGAAGAAGCTGCGGCCACCGAAGCCCCGGCCGAAGCAGCCACCCCCGAACCAGCCGAAGAAATGAGTGAAATGGATGCCCTCATTGCCGCCGCCAAAGAAGAAGGAATGCTCACCACCATCGCCCTGCCCCATGATTGGTGCAACTATGGCGAAATGATAGAAACCTTCAAAGCCAAATATGGCCTGGAAGTGAACGAACTAGACCCCGATGCTGGCTCCGCCGACGAACTGGAAGCTATCAAAGCCAACCAGGGCAACACCGGCCCCCAAGCCCCCGATGTCATTGACGTAGGGTTTGCTTTCGGTCAACAATCCAAAGAAGAAGCACTCATTCAACCCTACAAAGTCTCTACCTGGGATAGCATCCCCGACGATGCCAAAGATGCCGATGGATACTGGTATGGCGACTACTATGGTGTATTGGCCTTTGCCGTGAACACCGACCTCGTTTCCAACGTACCCACCGACTGGTCCGACCTGCTCAAACCTGAATATGCCGGCCAGGTAGCCATGGCGGGTGATCCTCGTGCTTCCAACCAGGCAATTCAATCCGTCTTCGCTGCTGGTTTAGCCAATGGTGGTTCGCTGGACAACGCCGAACCAGGGTTGCAATTCTTCAAACAGTTGAATGACGCAGGCAACTTCGTCCCGGTCATTGCCGAAACCGGCACCCTGGCCCAGGGCGAAACCCCCATCGTCATCCAGTGGGACTACAACGCCCTGGCTGCCCGTGACAGCCTGGCTGGCAACCCCCCGGTGGAAGTGGTTGTGCCTGCTTCTGGTGTGTTTGCTGGTGTGTATGTGCAAGCCATCAGTGCTTATGCCCCCCATCCAAACGCCGCCAAATTGTGGATGGAGTTCCTCTACTCCGACGAAGGCCAACTCATCTGGCTGAAAGGATATTGCCACCCCATTCGTTTCAATGACATGGTAGCGCGCGGGGTTGTGCCGCAAGATTTGTTGGACAAGTTGCCTACCCCCGAACTGTATGCCCAAGCGGTGTTCCCCACCCTGGCCCAGTTAACGGCCGCTCGTGAACTGATTACCACCCAATGGGATGCAGTAGTCGGTGCCGATGTGAAATAAGGCGATTGATACTCAGACCTGACAGGACACAAAGACCTGTCAGGTCTTTTTTTTCTATATGGCAACTGAAATAATTCCTTCCTTACCGGTGCCAAAAACAAGGAGCAGTGCCCTATCCCTGGCAAATGTGTGGACATGGTTAGGGGTGGTGCCTTTTTTGCTTTTTGCCCTGGCTTTTTTATTGGCTCCGGCCTCTTTTTTGTTTGTGGGTAGCTTGCGAGATTTACAGGGGAATTTTACCCTGGAGAATTACCGAAATCTGTGGCAAGATTTTGTGTTAGAGGCTTACGGCCGTAGTATTCGTATCAGTTTAATCACAGCACTGGGTGGGGGTGTTTTTGGCTTTTTGCTGTCTTATGCCGTAACCATTGGTGGGTTGCCCCGGTTTATCCGGTCAGCCTTGCTCACCTTTTCCGGGGTAGCTTCTAACTTTGCCGGGGTGCCCCTGGCCTTCGCTTTTATTGCCACTCTGGGGCGTATAGGCCTGGCAACCAGTGTGCTTAAAACGATTTTTGGCCTGGATATTTATCAACGGGGGTTCACCCTTTACAGCTTTTTAGGTTTGAGCCTCACCTACATGTATTTTCAATTTCCCCTGATGGTTTTGATTATTACCCCAGCATTGGAGGGGTTAAAACGGGATTGGCGAGAAGCGGCCGAAAACCTGGGGGCCACCTCCTGGGAGTATTGGCGGTATGTGGCATTTCCCATTCTCCTGCCCTCCCTGCTCGGTACAATGATTTTGTTGTTTGCCAATGCTTTTGGTGCCCATGCCACCGCTTTTGCCCTCACCGGTGGCACTTACAACCTGGTGACGATTCTCATTGGGGCGCAGATGCGGGGGGATGTATTGCGTGATCCGGGGTTGGGGTATGCGTTGGCGGTGGGAATGGTGTTTATTATGACGCTTTCGATTGTAGGTTACACCTTGTTGCAACGGCAGTCGGAGCGGTGGCTGAAACGGTAAACGATGAAAAGAGGAACTTTTTGGTCATGGTTGTGGATTAGTTTGGGTATTTTGTACTTCTTTTTGCCGCTGGTAGCCACCATGGAGTTTTCATTAAAGGCGGAACGAGGGATTTATAGCTTCAAGGCGTATGAGTTGGTTTTGGGGGATGCCCAGTTTGTAGAGACGTTTGTTTTTTCGGTCGAAATTGCCACGTTGACCATTTTGTTTAGTTTATTGCTGGTGGTGCCGACAGTGTATTGGGCGCATTTACGGTTGCCACAAATTCGGCCGATTTTGGAGTTTATTGCCTTTCTTCCCTTTGTGATGCCTGCGGTGGTGCTGGTGTTTGGCCTGATTCGCATCTACAGCCGCCCCCCTTTTGCTCTCACAAATGCAGTGTGGAGTACAAACTTGTTGCTGGTGGGGGCGTATATGGCCCTCTCCTTGCCCTATATTTACCGGTCGGTGGATACGGGGCTACGAGCGATTGATGTACGAACGTTGACAGAAGCGGCCCAAAGTTTGGGGGCGAATTGGGGCACTATTTTGTTTCGAGTCATTTTCCCCAATTTACGCACGGCCTTGTTGAGTGGGGCGTTTTTGACTTTTGCCATTGTCATTGGGGAGTATACGATTGCTGCCTTTTTGGCCCGGCCGATGTATGGGCCGTATCTGGCTTCGCTGGTGCGAAATAAGGCATATGAACCAGCCGCCCTTTCCATTTTGAGCTTTGGCCTGACATGGAGCATTATGGGCGTTATTCAATGGGTGACGTATCGTGCCCCTGGTGCCACACAAGTGGCGGCAGGGCCTAGATAGATGTTAAATTTCCTATGGCATTCCTAGACATTGATCACTTAAACAAACAGTTTGCACAGTTAACGGCCGTTTCTGATTTTAATATCCATGTGGAAAAAGGGGAATTTGTTTCGCTGCTGGGGTCGAGTGGTTGTGGCAAAACCACCGCCTTGCGGATGATTGCCGGGTTTGAACGGCCGACCGCAGGCTCTATTCGCCTGAACCAACAGGACATCACCCAAAAACCCCCCAATCAACGAAACATCGGTATGGTATTCCAATCGTATGCCCTGTTTCCCAATATGACCGTTGCCGAAAATGTGGGGTTTGGTTTAAAAATTCGCGGCAAAACGGCCGATTCCACCCAAAAACGGGTGAATGAACTTTTGGAACTCATCAAATTACCCGACAAAGGCAAAAGTTACCCTTATCAGCTATCTGGTGGGCAACAGCAACGGGTGGCTCTGGCGCGGGCTTTAGCCATTGAACCCCAGGTTTTGCTGCTGGATGAACCGTTATCTGCGTTGGATGCCAAAATTCGGGTGGAATTACGCTCCGAAATTCGCCGTATTCAGCAGCAACTCAACATGACCACCATCTATGTAACACACGACCAGGAAGAAGCCCTGTCGCTTTCAGATCGTATTGTGGTGATGAATAAAGGGGTGATTGAGCAGATTGGCACCCCGTTTGAGATTTATAACTACCCCACGTCTGCTTTTACAGCTTCGTTTGTGGGGCAGTTAAATGTGTTATCGGCAACCGTGGTGGATGCGGGAAACGGCCGTTTATCCCTGCAAAACCAATCTGTCACCCTCAACCAACCCATCAAAGCCAGCAACGGCAGCAGCGTCAAACTAGCCCTGCGCCCTGAAGAGTTAAACCTGGGGCAAAACGGCCGTGCCACACACAGCCACCTGGACGGCACACTAGAAGAAGCCACCTTTCTGGGGGCCATCGTCCGGCTGCGAGTGCGCGTAGAAAATACCATCGTCCTGGCCGATTTATTTAACGAACGGCAATTGACCTTGCCCAAAACAGGCGAAAAAATCACTTTGAACTTCCCTTCCCACGCCTGTTGGGTTTTAGAGTAATCTGTACTCATAACAGGGATAAACCGATGCTTTCATGGAGATTGTCAACTCTCTAATCTCCAATCTCAATGAAACTGTTAGCCTGTTCCCCCTGTGAATATACATAACAAAAGAGGCGAGCCACAGCTCGCCTCTTTTCATAAAGTCGGAAAAATCCCCGCCTAAAACCTGGTTAAACGAATCCCCATAATCATGCCCAAAATGATAGAAAGTAATGCAATAATGACCAATGTAGAGAAGGAAACTGAGATAAACATACTACAACACTCCTGATATGAAGACTACCGCTGTTTGTGCTAAACCTTTTTGGAACCTGATGAGGCGTAGTTTAGAGGAAAATGGGAAGGGTGTAATCCGTTAAAGGGAGGAGGAGCAGGAGGATTTTCTCCTCCTCCTTAAGATGGGGAGGGTGTATTCACCTCTTGCACATGGTGCAACAACTTTTCAAACGTTTCTACCGTGAAGTTGCCCTTGTTGAAAAAGTAATGTGCCCCGGCCCGCCACGCCTGCTCCTGTTGTTCGCGCTGCTCCTCCACAGAAGCCATCGCCACCACCACTTTGCGAAGGTCGGGGTGGGAAGTCACCTGTTCACAAAAAGCCAGGGTTTTTTGGTTGGCGCGATACTTCTGGCGCAATCTGGGGATAGGTTCCCAGGGGTCGCGGGGCATGTGTAAATCTAAAATAATGAGATGGGGTCGCCAGACGGCTAATTCCTGAACTGCTTTATTCAAATTGGTGGCGACATGTACCTGGCAGTTAAAGTGGTTGGCAAAAAGGGAAACGCTATCGGCCCAAATGGGTAAATCGTCAACGACTAAAATCCGCCAGAAGGGGGAGGTGTCTGGGTTTTGAGGCATAGGTGTTTTGAACGTATTACGTAGCTACTCAGCCATGTGTTAAGCAGCGTAATCAAGGTTCACGAAAACCTTGCCCGACTTTCTTGTATTGCTTCAAGAATATCAACTTTGGTTATCGAAAGTTTCACGCTTCGCACATCAAAGGGCGAAGTTTTTGGCAATCGCTGTTCTGGACGAATAATGAACACCCGCCCATCCCGACTTCTTAACTTAACTTGTCCTTCGGTTGATGCTCTTTCCAACAAAGATGAAAGCCTCTCTTGTGCCTCAGCATAAGAATAAACTGTCATAGGTTCACCTCAATAATTTGGATGCCCTCTTGCCTGGCAATGTTAATCATATTCTGGTCAAGCGAAATCAATGGTAAATCGTGTTCAATGGCGCATTGAAGAATATAAGCATCATAGGCGTATATGCTTCGTTTGCCTGCCAGACGCACGGCTTCCTTCAGATCTATCTCTACGATCTCGAGTGAGATTTCTTGGTAAACTTCAATGGCTTCGATTGCTTGTTCCGGGGTAATACGATTTCTTTTGAGCATAGCAGAAAAAGCATTTCCAACTTCCCAGTCAATTGAAGGTGGAGCAACAATAGTTGCATCTTTGGTTAATTCAATCAGTTTAGCCTTTTCAGATTCCCCAGCAACTACGGCGATGATAGTTGAAGCATCAACAACAATTCTCATTGAAAGCAGTCCATTTTTTGATTGAATTGTAGCATGTCAATAGATTGTGCGCCCAACGTAATACTGCAAAACCTGAGTGAATGTCCAGAATTAAATTCTGCCAAGACTTGACAGGTTTGCGAAACCTGTCGAGTCTAAAGTGAGCCTTTTAGAATTGGGAGACAAATCTCTAATCTCCATTATAGTGGGCGGGAAACGGCCGTTAGAATGAACTTTATCCGTCTAAAGGGGGAGTTTCTCTCATTCTTTCGCCAGTGACGGCCGTTAAAACTTCACCAACCCCCAACCTGTTACACTTGGCTACACCAGCAAAATGGCGTACACTTTGGGGTATCTCTTGGTTGCAGGAATGAAGACGTGGAGAAGTTAGCCGCCACTTTGCTTATTGAGTTACACCAATTAACCCCGCATGTTTCTTCACGAGATTTTTTGCGGCATGTTGCTACTATCTTGCACAAAACGGCCGAAACCAGTCACCTGATTGCCTATGAATTGATTGCCGAAACGGGTGGCGTGCCCCGTTTGCCTGCGGTTTGTGTAGGTGAGTTTTTGCAACCCAAAACGGCCGAATCTGCCCTGGCTGATACCACCCACCGGGGAGCATTGAGTGAATTGATTCGCACCTGGCAACCCCATTTTGAGAGCGATGCCCCCACCTGGGCCAAACACCATCCCCACCCCCAGAAAATGGCCGATTTTGCCCACTTTGTCCATGCCGAACAGATCCAATCTTTTGCTTTTTTGCCGGTGTTGGCTGATAACCAGAAAACGGCCGTTTTATTACTCACCTACCGCCAACCCCGCACCTGGGAAACCAGAGAACAACAAATTTTAACCGCTGCCACTGCCCTCATTCACAACCATTTGTTACGACTGCAACAACAGAGCGGGGCGGCCCTGATACAAAAAAACCGCATGGCAACCGCCCATACCCGTTATGGCGAAGTGGCTCTGCTGTTCAAAGGACAAATTGATAGCCTGAAAGTGGGCCTTCGCACCGCCCTGGGCAATCAGATACCATCGCAACTGGCTACCCATCTGGAAACGGCCGAACACACCGTTTTTGAAGCCATGCGAAACCTGGTCATCGAGGCTTCCGGCGATATGTTGGTGAACCTGGAAACCATGCCCCTGGCTAAAGCGTTAAACACCGTTGCGGCTGCACTGCTCCGCGCCTGGCCGCCCGACGTTCGGATGATCATCGAGGTGCCGCCGGTGCCACTGGTGATTGAGCGACAATCATTGCCGCTGCGCCAGATGGTTTATACCTTGATTTTGGAGGCCATTGGCAACGCCATCAAACATGGTGGCCCGGCCCCGTATATTCACGTAGATGTCACCTGGGAAGATAATCAGATTTTTATCCAAGTCATTGATCATGGTAAAGGGTTTGACCTGAAAACACACCCCTTTTCACAACACGGTCTGGGTTTCTGGCAGCAATATATTATGGAACATTTAACCGGTGATTTTCACGTCTCCAGTCAGCCGGGTTATGGAACTGTGGTGAATGCCTGCATTCCGGTAATTCCGGCACGAGTAGAACATGATGTCAAAAAATTTGGGATTTGAATTCGGCCGTTTTCAGGTTGCCATTGTGGAGAACGAACCAGCCAGCCTGCGCGGCCTGATGTTAACCCTGGAGCAGCTAGGCTGTACCATCGTCTGGACTGCCAAAAATGACCATGAAGCGATGGAACAGATGAAAAATAACCCGCCGGATGTGGTTTTTGTAGATTTGAAGCTGTTGCGGGGGAGTGATGATTACGACCCAGGGTGGCAACTCATTCAAGACCTGCGGCGGCGCGGCGAAGGGCGCAGATTTGCCATCGTCATCTGCTCCGGTACACCCGTTGTAGACAAGATCGTCCTAGAAGCTATTCGACTAGGCTGTTCCTACCTGGTTAAAGAAGATTTGTGGGGGCATGAACAAGAAATTGTTGCTGGCGCACTGCTGGCGGCCCGGTCTGGGTCTGTTTTTTTGTCCAACGAAGTAGCCACCGGTCTGGAAACAGTGGCTACCCACCACAAAGAGTCACAACTGCTTTCTCCCAAAGAGCTAGAGGTATTAAGCTTTATTGCCACCGGTTGTTCCAATGAAGAAATATCACGCCGTTTGGTGGTGACCATTGCCACCGTAAAAACCCATGTTAGCAATATCCTGGCAAAATTAGAGGTGGGTAACCGGGGCAAAGCGGCCGAGTGGTACCGGCAGAATTATGGCTGAGATTTTTCTTTGAAGTTGTCTATCCTGATCGCAGTGTACACAAAACCCCATAGGCTTTGCGTTTTTTGCGCCGTTTGTAGTGATAGCCCCAGGTCTCAATAATCATGGTTCCTCTTTGGACAGTAAATGGCGTATTACCATATACTGGGCACTAGCGGGATACCACACATCGCTATTGCGCTAGTTATATAAGCAGGGTGGATGACGTAGAAACTTGTGGTAACTACTGTATATAGCGTAAAGGTAACTGCTCAATCCGTTTAGAAATAGACATGGTAACTTACCTCCAAATTTCCGCAGCACCTCGTTGTTCAAGTGATTTCTGCAAAAGGTTAGTCATTTCTTGTTGTAGTTTTTCTCTATTTGGCAGAAGATCCCAAACAAGGTCGTCGCTTTTCCCAACGTTAGTCACTTTAAGAAGCGATTGGAGGTAAGTAAGCCGATCCTTAACAGAGGGATGGCTATCATAAATTGAAGTTGGACGCTCCAGAACCTCTTTGTACTCTGCTTCAGCCCTTTGTGGAATAATACTTGTCTGGCTAATAGGACGGTATGGATTCATCAGTGGTTTGTTTTGCTCAATGGCAATTTCCATATCATGAAGTAACCGTAGATTGAACAAAATTGTTCGACGGATGACATAAAGTAAGCCATCTGTAAAGTTCTCTACTCCATAGGCCATTGCAGCGTAACGGTCAGCCAGGATTTCTTGCAACCGCGAAGCTCCTAAAACAATCCGAAGAAAGATGCGATAATATCCATTAACGAAAACCCAGGCAGGGTTGTAAGGTTTTGCCTGTCCACTTATCGCCAATTGATACCCCATCTTTTGCATTGAAACAGTAACTCTGTGAGCTAAATTACCGCCAGCTGTATCTCGATTATTAAAGTGACCATATTCGTGGGCCAGAATTGCCTTGAATTGACTTTGCGTTAAGTCCTCCAATACTCCTATTCCAAGAATTAATACCCTTTGCCCATGTCCAAAAAACTTAAGGATGAAATTGCCTTGCTCTGTAACGGCAATATCTGTTCCTGGACTGATGTAAATTGCATCTACTGGTTTTGTGTTTACACGTTTTGCTACTTCCTCTACTACACTCCACAAAGCAGGAGCTACTTCTTGGGTTAATAGTTTGCCAGGTTCGCTTTGTCTAATTCTTGTAAAAATAGCTTGGGTAATAGCGTATAGCGTATAAAAAGTACCTATTCCTA
>CAZPEJ010000154.1:4157-9419 GCA_964585465.1 uncultured Ardenticatenaceae bacterium | reverse complement strand
TTGCAACTGGCATGGTATCAGGGAGAAGTTGTTGGTTGCCTTGCAGCAGGAGCGAGGGGAAAAGTACCAAATGGTTTTTGCCCAAACGGGATCACTATCCCCTCAACCTGAATTACCAGTAACACAACCAGCACCGCCGCCAGTTGAGAAACCTCAACTGCAACATGAAGGGCAAGCCAATGTTTTATACCAACAGATGTTGCAGGCGCAGGTGAACCATGATTGGCTCAAGGTCTTGACATTAGCGGCGCAAGTTGAAATGATACTCCCCAATTATCGTGATGTTGCCGCCTTAAAAGCGGTTGCTTTTCAGCTATTACAAAAACCTGGGGTCGAACCTGCCGTCCCTGCAAAGGCAAAAACACCGACCAGCCCGCTGCCTTCTCCTACTACCGATAGGTTTGTTCATCAAAAAACGGGGTTGGAGTTTGTGCGTGTTCCGGCCGGGGCATTTTTGTATGGTAAGGGGAACAAAACGGTTGATTTGCCTGAATACTGGATTAGTAAAACGCCGGTAACCAACAGTGTGTATAAAAAGTTTATTGAGGCGAACCCTTCCCATGAAGTGCCTAAGATGTGGTTAGGGGGTGAGAATAATTGGGATAAATCAACCCGGACCTTCAAACCAGAGTTAGCTGAACATCCGGTTGTTATTGTCAGTTGGTATGAGGCTATTACTTTTTGTGAGTGGGCTGGACTGCAATTGCCAACGGAGGAGCAGTGGGAAAAGGCGGCGCGCGGAACAGACGGCCGTAATTACCCCTGGGGTCAGGATGCACCAACCGATAGGCTGTGTAATTTCGGCCAGAATGTAGCCAGTACCACACCAGTGGGGCGTTATTCACCCCAGGGTGATGCGCCTTATGGCTGCGTGGATATGAGTGGGAATGTGTGGGAGTGGTGTTTAAATAAGTACGGTCAACCTGAAGACACAAGTATAGATCAGAGTGGTGACAATCGTGTTTTGCGTGGTGGTGCCTGGCTTGGTAATGAGGAGGGGTTACAGACAACTTATCGTCTTGGTGACTACGAGCCAGATTTCCGCTTTCGAGACATAGGTTTTCGGCCGGTGCTGGTTCATGTCCCGTTTTAAAGAGTCGCAGAGGTTTTAACATGCTAAAAACAAAAACGTTCCATGCTCTTTTGGCATGGATCATGATGATAATGATTCTGGTTGCCTGCACAGGCCAGGAAACCTACCTGGAAACATTTGATGCCCCTGGTAGTTGGAGCGCAGGAAATGATGGTGATGCGATTGGTGAGGTGAAAGAAGGGGTTTATGACCTTTTTGTGCAGGCCGACGACATTATTATCTGGACAACGGCCGTTCAATCCTTCTCTGACGGCACCTATGAAGTGGAAACTACCCCGGTGGAAGGCACTGTCAATAATGGGTACGGCATGATGTTTCGCGTGAACAACGACACCGATGACTTTTATCTGTTCAAGGTGAGCGGGGATGGTTTTGTGTGGATTGGGCTTTGTCAGGCTGGCTGCACAGAGGAAACCCCGCTGGTGACAGAATGGTGGTTTGAATCAACGGCCGTTAAACAAGGCAACAACGTCACGAATAAACTAAAAGTGCAGGCCGAGGGTGCCAATATGATATTTTATGTCAATGATGTGGAAGTCGGCCGTTTTACAGACCCCACCCTCCGCAGCGGCGATATTGGGTTGTTCGTACAAACCCTGGGTCAAGGCGGGGTGCGGGTGCGGTTTGATAATTTTCAGGTTGCCCCACTTGAAAATTAGAGGAAAACGGCCGTTTACCCCTTTGTTCAATTCAGCGTAGAAAGCAAGCCTTTAAGGGGCTGCCCCTATCATCGGCTAAAACCTTCAACTGGTTAAAAATTCCTGTTGCAGTTTAACAACCTGTATTTACCACAACAACACAGGGCACCAACAAGAACTGTGCTATCACACACGGTTGCAAGCAGCGAAAAATCCACAAAACCTGTAGAACCTATTCCACTTGACTTTTTCCAACAGATTGTTAGAAGCATCGTTTTATATGCTTTATGATGAAATTCCCACTGTTTCCCCAAAAATTTCCTAAGGAGCCAGCGCAAATGATTGATTTCCAGCACAAGATAGACCTTACCAACCAGATTCGACTTAGCACAGAAGAGATTATCCAGGATTACCAAACGGCCGTTATCAGCCGTCAAATGAGTACCATAGGCCGTCGAGAAGTCCTGAGTGGTAAAGCTAAGTTTGGTATTTTTGGGGACGGTAAGGAAGTTCCCCAGCTGGCCATGGCCAAAGCCTTTCATAAAGGAGATTGGCGGTCGGGTTATTACCGCGACCAAACCTTAATGCTGGCATTAGAATTAGTCACCGTGCAAGAATTTTTTGCCCAGCTTTACGCCCACCCAGATATTACCGCCGATCCCCACTCTGCTGGTCGCCAGATGAATGCCCACTTTGCCAGCCACAGCCTACATTCCGACGGCTCCTGGCGGCGACTCACCGACCAATACAACACCGCTTCCGACATTTCCCCCACCGCCTCACAAATGCCCCGTTTGGTGGGTCTGGGGCTGGCCTCGCGCATTTTCCGTGAGGTACAAGGGCTGCGTAACCTCACCCAGTTCTCCCGTCAGGGAAACGAAGTGGCTTTTGGCACCATCGGCAATGCCTCGTGCGCCGAAGGTATGTTTTGGGAAGCTATCAACGCCATCGGTGTGAGCCGTGCGCCGGTAGTTATGTCTATCTACGACGATGGGTATGGGATCTCTGTGACGAACGAGTATCAGATTACCAAACAAGACCTGTCAGAACTGCTGAAAGGGTTTCAACGGGCACCAGGCTGTACTGATGGATTTGATATTTATACCATCCCAGCATGGGATTACCCTCGATTGGTGGAAACCTATATGCAAGCGGCCGAAACGGCCCGTTATCACCACATCCCCGCGATTATTCATGTGATTGAGACCACACAGCCCCAGGGTCACTCTACATCTGGTAGTCACGAACGGTATAAATCGGCCGACCGGCTGAAATGGGAAGTGGCGTTTGATGGGATTCACAAAATGCGGGAGTGGATGATTGCCCAAAGCATAACCACAGCGGAAGAGTTAGACCGAATTGAACATGAGGCTATGGAGATGGTGGAACATATCCGCCAGGAGGCCTGGTCAGCTTTTACGGCCGCTTATGAACAAGAACGGAGCGAATCGGCCGATTTTATTCAAGGAATGGAGAGTGTTAGCCAGGAAAAAGCGGTTCTGGAGAAAGTTCGGCAAGGGTTGAACCGAAAACATAACCCAACACGTAAGGACATTTTAGCGGCCGTTCACGAGGCCCTCACCATCACTCGTTTTGAGAACAACCCGGCCCGGCAACGGTTGATAGATTGGAAGTTAAAACAAGATAAATTAAATGCCGAACGGTACAGTTCCCATTTGTACAGCGAAACGGCCGTTCACATCCCCGAAACCAAACCCGTTTACATGCCCGATGCCTCCACCCTGGCGGGTTTTGAAATCCTCAATCACGGCTTCGAGGCCATGCTGGCGCGGGATATGCGTGTGGTCATGTTTGGCGAAGATGTGGGCAAATTGGGTGGCGTAAACCAGACAGCCGCCGGATTACAAGCCAAATTTGGCGAAGCCCGCGTATTTGACACCGGTATCCGCGAAGCCACCATCATGGGACAGGCCATCGGGCTTGCGTTGCGCGGATTAAGACCAATCTGTGAAATACAATACCTCGACTACATCCTCTACGCCCTGCAAATTATGTCAGACGACCTGGCAACCTTGCACTGGCGCACCAAAGGTCGGCAAAAAGCCCCTGTCATTATCAGCACTCGTGGGCATCGGCTAGAAGGCATCTGGCACTCTGGTTCCCCAATGGCAGGCATCATCCACCTGGTGCGTGGGATGCACGTCTGCGTTCCCCGCGACATGACCCGTGCGGTCGGTTTCTACAACACTTTGTTGCAAGCCGACGAACCCGCCATTGTCGTCGAAGTGTTAAATGGGTACCGCTTGAAAGAAAAACTACCCGCCAACATTGCCGAATTGACCGTCCCATTGGGCGTGCCGGAACTGTTGCGGGCTGGTGATGACATCACCATTGTCACCTACGGGGCGTGTTGTCGCATTGCCCTGGAAGCGGCCGAACTATTGCAAAAGGTCAACATTGAGTGCGAAGTCATAGATGTACAAACCTTATTACCATTTGACAAAAACGGCCGAATCCTGGACTCCCTCAAAAAAACCAATCGTATCCTCTTTTTAGATGAAGACGTGCCAGGTGGCACCACCGCCTACATGCTGCAAGAGGTCATCGAAAAACAGGGCGGCTATCACTGGTTAGATTCCGAACCGCGTACCTTGACCGCCAAAGCCCACCGCCCCGCCTACGGCAGCGATGGCAGCTACTTCTCCAAACCCAACGTAGAAACTGTGTTTGATACCGTCTACGAATTGATGAACGAGACATCACCACAAAACTACCCACTGTTGTACCAATCGTGACACCGTTACCCCAACCCCGACCAGACTATGATTCTCCCTGGAAAGAAGTTATCGAACGATTCTTTCCACAATTTATGGCATTTTTTTTCCCAGAAATACAGGCAGCCATAGATTGGCGGCGTGGTTACGCTTTCCTGGACAAAGAGTTTCAGAAAGTGACTCGTGATGCCAAAAGTGGTAAACGATACGTAGATAAACTGGTGCGGGTCTACCTGCAAAATGGTGAAGAAACTTGGGTTTTGATTCACATTGAAGTCCAGGGCGAAAAAGAAGATGAATTTGCCCAACGGATGTTCATCTACTATTACCGTATCTTTGACCAATACCAACGCCAAATAGCCAGTCTTGCCATCTTGACAGACGATCAACCCCACTGGAGGCCAAACCGTTTCACCCATGAGTTGTTTAACTGCCGATTATCATTGGACTTTCCAATGGTAAAACTGTTAGACTATCAGAGTAAAATAGCAGCATTGGTAGAGGATCCCAATCCATTTGCCGTCGTTGTTATGGCTCATTTGCAAACGCAGAACACACAACGCCAACCTCAAGAAAGATACGTTGCAAAATTAAACCTGGCAAAGTTATTACATCGGCGGGGTTATCATCGGAAAGAGATTTTGGAGCTGTTTCGGTTTATTGACTGGATAATGACGTTACCAGAGGAGCTAGAGCAACAATTCAAAGTGGATTTATCCCATTTTGAGGAGGAAACTAACATGCGTTATGTGACCAGTATAGAACGGTTAGCAAAGCAGGAAGGTATCGAACAAGG
>CAZPEJ010000154.1:0-4057 GCA_964585465.1 uncultured Ardenticatenaceae bacterium | reverse complement strand
TGCAACAGGGTGTGCAACAGGGATTGCGCGAAAGTATTGTCAACATTCTACAGGTGAAGTTTGGGCAAACACCCGAAAACATCGATAAGATCATCCATCACATTGAAGACCTGGATACATTGCGACAAGTACAACGGCAGGCCGTGATAACTGAATCATTGGTGGTTTTTGCAGAATGGATTGATGAATTCGTGAGGGCCTAACAGCCTGTCGGAGAACGGCCGAATAACACGCGGGTCATGCAGATGGAACGGATGCACACAGATAAGACCAGAGAATTATTGCCCAAAACCAGCAGATTGTTTTGGGGCAATGACCAGGTGACGGAGAGAGTTTCATGGCAACACAAGTGATTTTGCCCGAAATGGGCGAAGGGGTCATTGAAGGAACGGTTTCGCAATGGTTGAAAAAGGTTGGAGATGTTGTTCAACAGTATGAACCCATTCTGGAAATTGAAACCGATAAGGTAACAACTGAAGCTACGGCCGAATCTGCCGGTGTGTTGTTACAAATCCTGGTTCCGGCCGGGGCCACTGTCCCTGTTGGAACTGTGCTGGCCTACATTGGGCAGCCGGGCGAAGTGGTGGGGGCGCAGGTGGCAGTGAATGGTGAACAGTTATCCGTAAACAGTAAACAGTACCCCGTGTCCCACACCCCACCTCCAATCTCTAATCTCCAATCTACCGACCAATACACCGGCCGGGTGAGTCCTGTGGTGGCGCGGATGGCTGCTGAACATCACCTGGATTTGAACATGATACCCGGCACCGGGCGAGACGGCCGTATTACCAAAAATGATGTACAGGCTTATTTGGAGAAGATGGAAGCTGTCAGTAGTCAGCCATCAGCCGACAGCAGTGAGCAGTACTCAGTGCCCAGTGAACAGTACTCAGTACCTGGCACTCAGCCACCGCTCGCCCCTCGCCCTTCCCCCCTCGCTCCCCCTCCCTCGTCTCCCACAGGCGAGCTGATGCCGATGACAACCATGCGCCGGGCCATTGCCGAGCATATGGTACGCAGCAAACACACCAGCCCACATGTGACAACCGTATTTGAGTTTGATTTTTCCGCTGTGGCGGCCCATCGCGCCGCCCACAAGTCCCAATTTGAACGGGACGGGGTGAACTTAACCTTTACAGCTTACCTGGTGGCTGCCACCGCCCAGGCCCTCAAAACCCACCCGATGGTCAATAGCACCTGGAGCGATGAGGGGGTTGTGTTAAAACGGGAAATCAACATTGGCATGGCGACTGCCATCCCCGATGGCCTGATTGTGCCAGTTATCAAAAATGCTGATTCCCTCAATTTGCTGGGGCTGGCGCGGGCTGTCAACGATTTGGCACATCGGGCACGAAACAAACAGCTAAAAACGGCCGATATTCAAGACGGCACCTTCTCCATTACCAATCACGGGGTATCGGGCAGTTTGTTTGCCACCCCCATCATCAACCAACCCCAATGTGGCATTTTGGGTGTCGGGATGATTGAAAAACGGGTAAAGGTGATTCACGATGCCATTGCCATACGGCCGTTAGCCTATGTCAGTTTTACCTTTGATCACCGGATTCTGGACGGGGCTTCGGCAGATGGGTTTGTTTCTACCATTAAACAACTCATTGAAGGTTGGCGGTAATCTGGAGTGGTGATAACGTAGGGTTGAATAATCGTCACCATTTCAGGGATTGAGACCACTAGATTTGTGCATCCCAAAGAACTGTTAGAGCATTACGGCATTGCGCCCAAAAAGAGCCTGGGACAAAATTTTTTGTTCGATGTCAATGTCTTACGGCGTATTGTCCACACGGCCGATTTGCAGCCAACCGACCACATCTTGGAAATTGGCCCCGGGTTGGGGGCATTGACCAAATTATTGGCAGAAACGGCCGAATCTGTCACCGCCGTCGAACTGGATGATCGCCTGTTACCCATCTTGCAACACGAACTGGCAGAGTACCCCAACATTCGCCTTATTCATGGAGACATTTTAAGCCTCAACCCGACCGACCTGTTCACCCAACCCTACAAAGTTGTTGCCAACGTGCCGTACTACATCACCGGGGCCATTTTGCGCCACCTGCTCGAAGCCCCACACAAACCCACTTGCCTGGTGTTAACCGTGCAAAAAGAGGTAGCAGAACGAATAACGGCCGTTCCGCCCCACATGAGCCTGTTAAGTGTCAGCGTGCAGTTTTATGGCCGGGCAGACGTGGCAACCACCCTGAAAGCAGGCGCGTTTTGGCCTAAACCAGAAGTAGATTCGGCCGTTGTGCGAATCGAACTCAACAAAACCGTCACCACATCGGACGAACGTAACTTCTTTGCCCTGGTCAAAGCGGGGTTTAGCCAGAAACGGAAACAGTTAAAAAACAACTTGCAAAGTTTAGGCATCCCCTCGGAACAACTAACCGAAGCGTTAGCCCAGGCCGGGGTAGATGGCCGCCGCCGCGCCGAGACCTTAACCCTGGCTGAGTGGGAAGGGGTGTATCGGCAGGTGAAAAACCGACATGAGCAGGTGTAGCTGAAACGTAAAACGTGAAACGTCTTGGAGAAGGTGACATTTTACCCACCACTCACCACCCGCCCGGCCAAAATTGTTTTTTCCGCCCGCACCTGGGGGATTTCAGTTGGGTCAATTTCCCATAAATTGTGCGACCAGATAACCATATCGGCCCATTTGCCAGGGGTGATAGAGCCTTGCAGGTGGGACTTGCCCGCCAGGTAGGCTGGCCCCATAGTGTAGCCGTGAATTGCCTCGGCTATGGTGAGCCGTTCCTGGGGGTACCACCCGTCAGCTGGTTCCCCCCGTTCATCCTGGCGAGTGACGGCGGCATAAATGCCCCACATGGGGTTGGGGGAGGCGACGGGGGCATCGGAGCCGAGAGCCAGTTTAGCCCCGTGATCCAACAAGGAGCGAAAGGCATAAGCATACCGCGCCCGGCCGCCCCAAACGGTATCGGCCGTTCCCCAATCTGTCATGATGTGGACTGGTTGGGCGGACACAACCAGGTTTTGCTGTTTTAGGCGCGGCAGGTCGGCCGGGTGAATGACCTGGACGTGTTCAATGCGGTGGGGTAAGGGCAAATTGGCGGTTAAATCGGCCGTTTCCCGTTCCACCAGCACATCCAACACCTCCCGCACGGCCCGGTCGCCAATGGCATGAACGGAGAGCGAAAACCCCGCCTCATTTGCCAACGTTGCCAGTTGCAACAACTCCTCTGGCGGTGTCACCACCACCCCCAGGTTATCGGGCTGCTGCTCAAAGGGTTGCAACATCCAAGAGGTGCGCGACCCCATTGTGCCATCGGCAAAGGTTTTGGCATGACCCAACCAGAGAAAATCGTCGCCCAGACCGGGCTGAATGCCCAACGTGGCAGCTTGGCGCAAATAGTCGGCAGCAATGTGGCAATGGACACGCAGGTTGAGTGCCCCTTTGCGCCGTAACGACTGCCACAGACGCAAACTTTGTTGCCCTTCATGTTCCACTCGCTGGTCATGAACGGCCGTTACGCCCCATTGATGTAACTCGGTGATGGTTTGCTGCATCCAATTTTCTAGCGTGGCCTGGTCGGGTTTGGGCAGGTGTGGCTCAATCAGAGCCAGGGCGTTCCATTCACGCAACAAACCAGTGGGGTTTCCGGCTGCGTCTCGTTCAATTTTGGCTTCTATCGGGTCTGGGGTGTGGCGGGTAATGTTTGCCAGGCGCAGAGCGGCACTGTTGAGCCAGAAGGTGTGCATGTCCATACGAGTAAGCATGATAGGGTGGTGGGGGGCGATGGCATCCAAATGGGCAGCGGTGGGTGTTTCGGCCCAATGGAGTTCGTCCCAGCCCCAACCCAACAGCCATTGTCCAGGGGAGAGGTGGGAAACGGCCGTTTTCACCCGTTCTTGTGCCTCGGTCAGGCTGCGAAGACCAAACAAACTCACCTGTTGGCGGCGAATGGAGTAATCGAGAAAGTGGATGTGGGCATCGGTAAACCCCGGCAATACCAGCCGACCCGCCGCATCAATTCGCTCTGTTTGTGAGCCAGCCAGAGACAACATCTCTTCGTTGCGGCCG
>CAZPEJ010000153.1:0-9455 GCA_964585465.1 uncultured Ardenticatenaceae bacterium | reverse complement strand
TGTTATGGTGCAGGACGCAAAAACCATAGGCGGCTGGTGAGGCGGGCGGGCAAAATCTGTTGTAAGATGAGTTTTTCGTCGTCGCCAAAGACCCGCAGCAGCCACAACCCGGCCGGATAAACCAATAGTCCCACTCCCAGAGCCACTACCAGGTGGATTTGATTTCCCAGATACATCAGGAGCAGCGTAACGGCCGTTACCACCCCCGGCCGCCACAAAAATTGCCACCAGTTAAACCCGGCCATACGCTGGCGCAAATAATAATCAAATAGCAACAACAACACGATTTCTGACAAAATGGTGGTTATGGCCGCCGCCACATAACTAAAAAAAGGAATAAAGATGAGGTTGGTAATGATATTAAACCCAACCCCAATGGCAAACGCACGGGGCTGAATCCGTTCCAGTCCTAAGGCAATTAACACATAGTTGGTGACACTGTTTAACCAACCAATCGGCACCGACCAGATGACCAGTTGTAACGAAATCGCCCCATGTGGCAAAAACTCATCCCCGGCCAGGATATTGGTGAGGGTGTAGGCCAGGAAGGTGGTAAAAACGGCCGTTGGTAGGGCCAACAACAACATCACCTTCAAAGCCATCTGGTACATGCGAGGGGCCGCCTCGCTGCCGTTTTTGATTTCCCGCGAAATGATGGGAAACAGAGCCAGGGTGAAAAAGGAAGGCACAATTTGCAGGGCGTTGAACCATTTGTAAGCACTTTGATACCATCCCACCACCGTTTCTCCATTGGACAGTAGCAGCTTAATCAGCACAATATCAATGGAGATAAACACCGTTTGCAGCAGGTGAATAAGCATGAGGGGAAATCCCAGGCGAACCATCTGCCGTTGCAAAGCCCAATCTACCTGCCAATGCCCCAACCCGGCAACTGCCCGCCCCCGCAACAGCCGCCGTGTAAGCCAGAGCAAGGCGAGCAGGGTGAGGATGTTGACCAGGATCGAAACGGCCGATAACCCCACAAACCCATACCCCAACAACAACGCCCCCACCCCTAACCCCACCTTCAAAATGGTGGTGGCAGTGGTCATGGCGGCTGGTGTTTCTGCCTGCTCATATACATAAAACAGTCCCGTGACCCCTTTGGACATCCCAGAAAAGAGCATCCCCACCATGATCAGGCCCATGGCGGTAATTTCGGCCGGGGAAAAGGGGTTGTTACTCAACTGGCTGCTTAAAACCAACACCACAATGGGCAGACTGGCAACCACCCCGGCCCCCAGGCGCAAAATGGTACTGTTCACCAGGTAGTGTGCCGCTTTGCTGCGGTCTTGCGACACCTCCCGAATCAGCAAAATATCCAGGCCAAAGTTGGCAAAAATCTCAAACAGCCCGGCGGTGGCAATGGCAGTGGCAAAACTGCCGGAATCGGCCGGGCCAAGTACCCGCAAATAAAAAGCGGCGTATACAAAATCTATCAATTTGTTGAACAAACTGAGGGCCATGGGGGCCACGCTGTTTTTGGCGATGCTGCGGGTATTGGTCAAAACGGCCTGGGGATTCACCAACCGCCGCCAGCCCCACACCCCGGCCGTAAACAATAAAATGATGCTGCCCATGACGCTGCCCAACGCCCCCAACTGGAAACTGACTGGACTGTAACGAAAACGAACCAACCACTCCCCTGGTGGCAATAACACTCCCCGGAAGTTGCCGTTCACCTGGTAGAGGTCTAACGGCCGTTCCTCCTCCTCTGCCTCCCCCGGCGCACGCAAATAAACCTTCCAACCAGGGGCGTAACTGTCGTTGAGAATCAGCCAGGAGGGGTCAGAAACGGCCGTTTCTATCACCACCTCCACGTAACCATAATGGGTAATGGCGGCTGGTGTGTAGGAGGTTAGAGATTGGGGATTTGGGGCCACACCTCCAATCTCTAATCTCCCACCCTCTTCGCCGATGACAACAAAGTTACGCGGGTCATATTGCCGCAAGGCCGCCAGAACATCGGTTGCCACGACGGTGGCTGCCTGGGGCAGGGTGTAGGCGCGGGGAGCAACGGCCAGGTTTTCATACACCTGCAACCCTTCCCCTTGCCACGCCAGTCGGAATTTGGGCAGGGTGATGGATTCGGCCGTTACCACATATTTCACCCCCAACACATCCAACAAGGGGGAGTTAAGCGACTCCCAATTGGTGATGGGTTGGATGCGGTTAAACGGAAGCTCGTTTTGTGGCTCGATGGCGGCCATATATTGGGTGTACTGTTTGGGAATAATCGAATCGTACCCCCTCACGTCCTGCAAATTGAATAACCAGGGGGTATTGGCATTGATAGGTTTTTGCCCGTGTGGGTCAAAACTGGTGAGTCGCCACTGGCCCGGTTGGGTTTGCAGCCAGGTCATGAGGGCGGGCTGGTAGCTGAGTAGGGCGGGGTCAACGGCAGCATGGAATTGGAAAAAGGCCAGGAACAGGTCGAGGATGAGGGTTGTAACGGCCATAAATTCCCAAATCGGCCGTTTTTGCACAAAAATGGGGCATCGGCTCACCCGCAACACCGCTCCAGTCGCCACCAGCATCAGCCCCAGCAGGAAAATTTGGCGGAACTCATAACTATAAAAAGCCTGGGCATTGGCAAACGTTTCATCTGCCAGAGCCAGGTTATGAAAAAGGGTTTCGACCAGGGGGGAGAAACGGCCGAAAAACAGCTTTGTCCCATACAACCCGGCCAGCCCGGCCACCCCAGCCCAAAAAGCCAGCCCGGCCAGCCCGGTGATAAACGACGGTTGACCCCAGAGGAAAAGAGGAGATTGGAGACGAGAGATAGGAGATTTTTTTGTTGTGTTTCCATCTCCAACCTGCTCCCTGGTGTGTACCAGATAATCTGCCCCGAACCCGGCCAAAATGGCTACACACAGGGAAAATGGAAATACCCAACGAAACGGGGTATGTAACTGGTTTATGAAAGGTAGACCATAATACAACAAGGCGTATAGCGGTGTGCCAAACATAAAGGCCAGGGAAAGGGTTGCCAAACCGACAAAAAAGAGGGTGTGGGATTGTCGGTAAGGGCTTGGAGATTGGAGCGTAGAGATTTTGCCCTGCTCGGTGGCACGGCGGGAGCGAAGGCTGCTCACCCCTAAAATGGCTAGAAATAGGGGCAAAATGCCCAAGTAGGCCGCCCCCTCGACGTAGTTTTTGATGCCCCAATCGCTGCTATAAGCCCCACGCGGATTCACCTGCCCGCTGGCGTTTTGTGTGAAAGGGGTGGTTTGCCCGCTAAATACATCTACATAGCTGTGTTCGGCCGGGTTGCCATAAAAATTGGGCATGAGAAAGGTTAATACATGCCGTTTGGGGAAGGCCAGGTTTTGTACCTCGGCAAAACTCATTGAACCTTCCCGAAAATTACGCTGCCCCACTTCGTAAAATGGGATCAATTGCACTGCCCCCAACAAAATGCCCAAAAAAACCAGGCTGAGGAGTTGCAAAGAAAGCGAGGAAATCTGGCGTATGGCGTATGAGGTATGGTGTTTCCAAAAAGGACTGACGTTATACACCATGCGCCATACCCCATACCCGGCCATAATCAATAACGTGTAATACGTGATCTCAATATGCCCGGCTAAAATTTGCAACCCCAGGGCAACAACCCCACAAGCTATCCACAAAATGGGAAGCGATTGGGGATGGAAGGTTGACGGCCGAAAATCTTCCATCTCTAATCTCCAACTACTCACCACCCTTTCCACACACCCCAACAACAAGGGCAACCAGGCGGCGGCGGCGATAATCATGGGAAAAACGGCCGAACTGACCACCAAAAACCCACACCCTTGATACACCACCCCGGCCAGCATGGCACTGATACGGCGCATTTGTAGGAAACGGCCGAAAATATACAGACACACCCCTGCCAGCCACAACTGACTGACGGTAAACCAGCCATACGCCTTGCTCATCGGCAGCAGCAAAAAGAGCCAGCTAAAGGGGTATAACATGCCGTGTTGCCCGGTTGCCAGAAATGGCACCCCGGCAAACTGGTAAGGGTTCCATAGGGGAATTTCCCCTTGTTGCAAGCTGTGGCGGGTGAACTGTTTCCAGGCGTAGTTTTGAATAACCAGGTCGCCTATTAGGGGGTTTTGTGGAATTTCGGCATGGAATTGGGAAACGGCCGATTCCCAGGGTGCCCACTGGAACAAATTATCGGCCGGGATCATCGTTTGGTTGCCAACCGTCACCTGCCAATACAACAACATCGGCAGTAAGAGGAAAAAAACGGCCGTTCCCACACCCTTCTTAAACTGATCCAATCCTTCTCCCATACACACCTGACAGATACAAAAAAAGGGCTATCACTAGCCCTTCCCCACAACTAAGTTTGTAATATGGTTTCTATGGAGGCAAATAACGTTGTGGTTTTTTGGGAACTCAGGGGGTTGAAAACCATTGAAACGTGAAGCGTAAAACGTGACCAGAGAAATTTCACCTTTCACGGCAAACCCCACAAAACCCGAAAGACCCACCTGCCTTACCTCACACTGCGGGCCTCAATTGTTGCCATCAAAGAAGCCATATCCGTAAAAGCATGTTCCCGCGAGGTCAGGCTAAAAACCCGCACTGTCAACCGTTCCGACTCCGGCATCTCGCTCAACCGCTGCCGTTCCAATGCCGGATAGAAGTATTGAATGGAAGGCTGCAAACGCACCAGACACCGCTCCGCTACTTTACGCGAGCGATCCGCCGTCGTCAAAATAATAAAATCTCCCGTATCCGCATGAGCCACAAAATCATCTTCCCCACCCGCCTCCTGCACCGCATTGGTAATCATTAACGTGACCGCACGAGACACATCATCCGCCGCCACCCAGCCATATTTGTCGCGGAACTTGTTTAAGCCACGAATGCCAGCCAACACAATCCCCCAATCCGACTGGCGTACCACCTGTTCCAACCGTTCTTGCACCAAAATTCCTTCCGGCAATCCCGTCACTGGGTTTAACAAAGTACTCAGGCGGGCGCGACGCAGGGCATTCCGTACTCGCAGCCGTAGCTCCTGCACATCAAACGGTTTAGTAATGTAATCCACTGCCCCCAACTCTAAACCAGCCAGTTTATCATCCCGCTCCCGTTTCTCCGTCAAAAAGATAACCGGCAGATTTTGGGTGCGGCGGGCACGGCGCAGCCGCCGACACACCTCATACCCGTCAATATCTGGCAGGCGAATATCCAGCACCACCACATCGGGGACATCCTCACTAATAAACTCAACCGCATCCTCACCACGTATGGCATGTCGGACATCGTATCCCTGAACGCGGAAATAGGCACTCAACATCTCAGATAAATCAACATCGTCTTCCACAATGAAGATTTTGTGTTCCTTTTTTTCGTCAGCCACTTGATACTATCCTTTCAATGGGGCGTTTGTAACTACTAGATATTCCTATCAGGCACACGATGTTCGATACCTTTGGTAAGTTGTGGGGACTTGTGCTGGTAACATCGCATGTCTCCAAAGAGTTACAGCCATTCTATGAGTATTTGTACAACTGAGGGATGTCTCCCATGTGATTATTTGATGGGTTCTTTGTCAATCTTAAAAACACAAGCCTTGTTACCCATTGCCACACACTCTATCTCGTCCACCCGAAACTCCAACCCGCCGCTGACCCAGCGCAGGGCTTCTTGCAAAATACCAACGGCAATGTAACAAACGGGTCTATCTGTTTGTCGCCCCCAACACATGGAGCATCGGTCAATGTAGTAAAGAAAGTGGTCATCAAACTCTTCTACATGGCTGGTCTGGTCGCTGAATTGGGTGAAAATGCGAGCTACGGCCGGTACACCAATTTTTAATTTGGTTTTCAGAGGCAAAACCTTAAAAGCCAGATCACCCACTCCCGCTAATGCCCCAAACTGTTTGAGGCCACGAGACAAAATAGCTCGACCACCCCGCAATGCCAACCCACGACCACCGCGCGGCCCATAAATTTCATCCAACCCTTTGTTCAGATTGGCGATGTTGTTAAAGTCAAATTTTCGTTCCAGGTCGTCTGGGGGAGGCTCCTGAATGTAAGGGCGCATATCGGTAAGATTGAGCAGGGCATTTAAGCCGTTCCGTCCCATCACTTCTTCCATAGATGATAAAAGGATGCGCCCCATCCGGTTTGGGTAGAAGTATCCGCTTGGGGGAACCAAATCTTTCACAAAAAGCCTCCGTTGCTGCTTACGGATGGTATATTGTAAGGCAACAAGTGTAAATCAAACAATGGTTGTAACTATTCAGACATACGATGTATGAACGGTTGGTAGTGGGTGACGATGTGTATTAAAAACTTTGAATGTCTCCAGAGAATCTGAATAGATACTGTGTTACTAATTATCAGCGATTCGTCAAGTATAACAACTGGGTAAGGTTTCAACAAAACGTTTTGTAGTTGAGGGGGTAAATTAGGAATAAGGTGTAAAATAGGGTGGAGGGGGCATTTAATTTCGGCGAGGGGTTTGGTATAGATGATAACAGGGCCAGGCGTGGATGTGTCTCGGCTGGCTGGGATGAATTGGAGGTAATGGTGGCACAAGCGAGGATGATTTTTCCGCCAGATTTTTTGTGGGGAACGGCAACGTCTTCTCATCAGGTGGAGGGGAATAACCAGAATAATGATTGGTGGGTGTGGGAGCAGCAGCCGGGGGCGGTGTTGCATGGGCAACGTTCGGGGCGGGCTAGTGATTGGTGGGAAAATGCGGAAAGGGATATTGAGGCGGCAGCGGAGATGGGCACAAATGCCCACCGTCTTTCGTTGGAGTGGAGCCGTATTGAGCCGGAGCCGAGTAAGTTTGATTCGGCCGTTTTGCAGCGGTATCGGCATATTTTACAAACGATGCACCAACGGGGAATTGAACCAATGGTGACGCTGCACCATTTTAGTAATCCCTTATGGCTGGTGGAGAAAGGGGATTTTAACAGCCAGATTGTGGTGGAGTATTTTCAACGTTTTACGGCGAAGGTGGTGCAGGAGTTGGGGGAGTTGGTGCCGAAGTGGATCACTATTAACGAGCCGATGGTGTATATGTTTATGCGGTATCTGAACGGCCGTTTCCCACCCCCACAAAAGAGCGGTCTTTCTGCCGCCATGCGGGCCGTTCGCAATTTGTTACGCTGCCACACAGCCGCCTATCATACCATTAAGGAACACCGCCCCTTGGCCCAGGTGGGGGTAGCAAAAAATATGTTGGTTTTGGAGGCCCGGCCTGGGGGAAGCCGATTGGAACAGTGGTGGGCACGGCAACTGTCCTGGTTGTTTAATGAGATGTGGATGGAGAGCATGGTCAACGGCCGTTTCTACTGGCCCGCAGGCCGCCAATCGGTTAAAGGTTTAACCAACTCCTTTGATTTTGTGGGTGTGAACTATTACACCCGCTTTTATGTCAAATTCCCCCCAGGGAAAGATATGGTGTACGTCAGCCAGGAGCCTGGGGTTGTCATTAGTGATGGCAATTATGGGGAAGTGTACCCCGCTGGCATGTACCAGGTTATTAAAGAGTCACTGCGCTACAAAAAACCCATTTACATCACTGAAAACGGGGTACCAGATGCGGCGGATAAAATACGGCCGTCTTTTCTGCTTACCCATTTGCGAGAAATCTGGCGGGCTATCAACTTTAACTACCCGGTGATGGGGTATTACCATTGGAGCCTGGTGGATAATTTTGAGTGGGATCGTGGCTGGACACAACGGTTTGGGTTGATTGAAATAGACCCCGAAACCCAGGAACGACGCTGGCGCGAAAGCGGCCGTTTGTACAGCGAAATTTGCCACAGTCAGAGCATTAGCAGCGAAATGGCAGAACGGTATGCGCCTGAATTGTTAAAAACCATTTTTCGCGGCGAAACCCCACCCCCGCCAGGCAGTAGCCAGTAATCAGAGGTCAGTGATATAATGCGGGGAAATTACTCAGGAGAAAAGTTATGTCAGGGCATTCTAAATGGTCTACCATTAAACATAAAAAAGCGGCTACCGATGCCAAAAGAGGTAAAATTTTTACCCGCATTGCCAAAGAAATCACCATCGCAGCCCGCGAAAGCGGCGGCGACCCCACCAGTAACAATCGGTTACGATTGTTGATGGATAAAGCCCGCGCGGCCAATATGCCAAAAGATAATATCGAACGGGCCGTCAAACGTGGCACGGGCGAGTTGGAAGGGGCCGATTACATCGAGGCATTGTATGAGGCTTATGCCCCGCATGGTGTTGGGTTGTTGGTGGAGATGGTGACAGACAACCGAAACCGGGCGGTGGCGGATTTGCGCCATACGTTGAGCAAAAATAATGGCAGTATGGCAGAGTCGGGTTCTGTTTCCTGGCAATTTACCCGCAAAGGATACATTAACATTACGCAGTCGGTGGATCAGGACGAACTGTTTATGGTGGCGGCGGAAGCGGGTGCAGATGATGTGCAGTTTGGCGAAACGGCCGAAATTTATTGCAGCCTCGATGCCTTCCATGCTGTTCAAGCCGCTTTGGAGTCGGCCGGAATTGAGATGGAAGAGGCCAACGTGTTTTATGATCCCAACTCCCCCCTGGAACTGCCAGGTGATCAGGCGGTGCAAATTATGAACCTGATTGAGAAGTTGGAAGAGCTGGACGATGTGCAAAACGTGTATTCTACGCTGGATGTCACCGACGAGGCGATGGCCGCGATGGAAGCGGCTTAGAAAAATATGCGTATTTTGGGGTTGGATCCCGGCACCGCCACAACAGGTTATGGGGTGATTGATGAAGTAGACGGCCGATTAACGGCCGTTGTTTATGGAGTCATCATCACCCCGGCTAACGAGGCCGCCCCACAACGTTTGCAAATCATCTACCAGCAACTCAATGAATTGATCGCCACCTATCAACCCGATTCTGCTGCGGTGGAAGAACTGTTTTTTGGGCGCAACATCACAACGGCCGTTAGTGTGGGCCAGGCGCGGGGGGTTCTGCTGCTGGCCCTGGCTAACGCCCACATCCCCATTAGTGAATACTCCCCACCCAAAGTCAAAGGTGCCGTTACCGGCTACGGCAAGGCGGACAAAAAACAGGTGCAGATGATGGTCACAAACCTGCTCGATTTACCAGCCCCGCCCCAACCCGATGATGCCGCCGATGGCCTGGCCGTAGCCATCACCCATTACCAATACCAACGATTTGAGAGTTTGCACAGCTAGCAGTTTGTCGGAAAAGCCGCAATGGAACGCGGATGACGCAGATTTGACGGGTTTTCGCGGTTCTTTTCACTGGTCTTATCCGCGTGTTATTCTGCCGTTCTCCGACAGGCTGCTAAGATTTCCCATAAACGGTTATGATCACACACATTAGCGGGACGATTAAAAAAGTGGGGAAGGATCACCTGGTGGTGATGGTCGGGGGGTTGGGGCTGCGGGTGTTTGTGCCCAAGACGGTGTTGGAAAATGTGGGGGGACTCGGCCGTTCTATCAACCTGCACACCCA
>CAZPEJ010000152.1:2655-9465 GCA_964585465.1 uncultured Ardenticatenaceae bacterium | reverse complement strand
AAACGTAAAACGTAAAACGTGACCTGGAACTATACGTTTCACGCATCACGTTTCACGGATAAATTGTTACGCCTGAGATGACCTATGAAACGTCCACGCATTCAACATGTTAGCATTCCCCGCCCGCCCGGCAGCGGCCCACAAACCCGCGCCTTCTATGGCGAGTTGCTTGGATTACCGGAAAAACCAGTGCCACAATCCATTCAACACCTGGATTTAATCTGGTTCGACCTGGGGGATTTAGAGCTGCACTGTTTTAGCGAACCCCCGGTCAACGATAGCTCCGGGCGGCATTTCTGCCTGGAGGTGGAAGAGGTGGAAACCTGGCGCGCCCGGCTGATAGCCGCAGGGTACGCCCCCTGGAACCCAGAACCCATCCCCAGCCGGCCGCGCTTTTTTTGCCGCGACCCTTTTGGCAATATCGTCGAATTTACCACGATTACAGGGGATTATTTAGAGTTGGAAAGAAACGGATAAAGGAGGATTTATGTCACGACCTGTTACCTTATTTACCGGACAATGGGCAGATTTGCCGCTGGAAACGCTGGCAAAAAAGGCCAGTGAGTGGGGTTTTGATGGCCTGGAACTGGCTTGTTGGGGGGATCACTTTGAGGTGGACAAAGCGTTGGAGAGTGATGCGTATGTCCGCAACAAACGGGAGTTGTTGGAGCAGCATGGGTTACAGTGCCATGCCATTAGCACGCATTTGGTGGGGCAGTGTGTGGCGGATGACCCTATTGACCAACGGCATCGCCGCATTTTGCCCGACCGCCTGTGGGGGGATGGTGACCCGGAAGGGGTGCGGCAACGGTGCGCTGAAGAGGTGAAACAGACGGCTCAGGCGGCCCGGCTGTTTGGGGTGAATGTGGTGAATGGGTTTACAGGCAGCAGTGTGTGGAGTAAGTTGTACTTTTTCCCACCCACCACCCAAGACGATATTAACGCGGGTTATCAGGATTTTGCCCGTCGCTGGTTGCCTGTTTTGGATGTGTTCCAGGCGGAAGGGGTGAAATTTGCCCTGGAAGTCCACCCTACGGAGATTGCTTATGACATTGTGACTTCGCGGCGAGCGTTGGCGGCGGTGAATCACCACCCTTGTTTTGGGTTTAATTTTGACCCCAGCCATTTTGTGCATCAGTTATTTAATCCGGTTTTTTTTATTGAGGAGTTTCCTGACCGGATTTTCCATGTGCATGTGAAGGATTCGCGGGTGCAGTTAAACGGCCGTAATTCCATCCTCTCCTCCCATCTCGACTTTGGTGACCCGCGCCGGGGGTGGGATTTTGTTTCGCCAGGGCATGGGGATGTAAAGTGGGATCCCATCGTCCGTGCCCTCAACCGCATTGGTTACAACGGCCCGCTTTCCATTGAATGGGAAGATAGCGGCATGAATCGAGAATGGGGGGCGCAAGAAGCCCTGAAAATGGTACGTAGTCAGGATTTTGCCCCTTCGGCAGTGGCGTTTGATGCGGCTTTTGCCTCCGGGTAACGCTTAATGAGCGTCCAGAAATTAGTTCGTAGTAACGACTTTAGTCGTCTAAACTGCTAAAGCAGTTACTACAAACAAAACGGTTCGTAGTAACGACTTTAGTCGTTCAAACCGCTGAAGCGGTTACTACGAACAAATATCCAAAGTTATTGACAGGCAAACCCTTAGAAGGTGAGGAAGCGTTACGCAGAGGAGTAAACAATGAGTGAACAATCTTTTACGTCTATGGCCGGGGCCAAAGCAGAAGGGGATGTCCCAGAAGTGGGTGTGGGGATGTTGGGGTATGCGTTTATGGGCAAAGCCCATTCTAACGCCTTCAAAACTATTCCTTACATGATGTACCCCCCACCGGCCATTCCTAGACTGGTGGCTATTTGCGGCCGTCAGGAAGAGGCAACGGCCGCTGCTGCCCGTCGGTATGGGTATGAAGGGTATTACACCGATTGGCGCAAGATGTTGGCGGATGATCGGGTGCAGTTGTTTGACAATGGTGGCCCAAATGATGCCCATGCCGAGCCGTGTCTGGTAGCGGCCGAGGCGGGCAAACATATTTTGTGTGAAAAACCCCTGGCAAGAACGGCCGAAGAATCCAAAACAATGTTGGATGCGGTCAACAAAGCTGGCGTGAAACACATGGTAGCTTTTAATTACCGTTTTGTGCCTGCGGTGCGGCAAATTCGTTACCTGATTGAAAGCGGGGCATTGGGGCGCATCTACCATTTTCGGGCTGTTTATTTGCAGGAGTGGATTATGCCCCACTATGGCACGCCCAAAATCTGGCGGCTGGATAAAAGTGTGGCGGGTAGTGGGGCCTTGGGCGATCTGGGGGCACACATCATTGACCTGGCTCACTACCTGGTGGGGGGGATCAAGGGGGTGAGTGCCATGACGCGGACGTTTATTGAGGAACGGCCGTTACCCGATGGCAGTGGCAGTGGCAAAGTGGATGTAGACGATGCTTTTGTGGCAGCGGTTGAGTTTGAAAACGGGGCTATTGGCACGTTAGAATCTACCCGTTTTGCGGGCGGCCACAAAAACTCCAACTGTTTTGAAATCAACGGTGAAAAAGGCAGCATCCGCTTCAACCTGGAGCGCATGAATGAGTTGGAAGTCTTCTGGGTGGGAGAACAACCCAAAGAGACTCAAGGGTTTCACAACGTCCTCATCAGCGAAGGGTATCACCCCTGGTGGGAAAACTGGTGGCCGCATGGTCACATTATTGGCTGGGAACACACCTTCGTTCACGAAATCACCCACTTGTTAGACTGCATCGTTCACAACAAAGAGGTGGGGCCACATGGAGCCACCTTTGATGATGGTTACCGGGCAGCGGTGGTGTGTGACGCAATCGTAGAATCGGCCAACAACAAACGGCAAGTGGATGTGCGATATTAACGTATTTCAAAACAGGCTATACCACAACTATGTCTAAACAAAATCCCCGTGTTCCTCTTGGTTTGCCCATCACAGGTGTGGTGCTGCTGATATTCGGTTATTTTGCCGGGCCATTTATTGCTTCTCGCTACACAGCCCAGGAAATGGCGCGAAACGTCTTACTGAGTGCCATTCCTTTCATTCTTGTTTTTGTGGCGATTTTGCTCTTTTTCATCAGCCTGATCTGGTTTGTTGCCAGCAAACTCAACGAAACGATTTCCCCATCCATTTATCATCCGGTTGAGCGGGTGCTGATTGGTGGAATTGTTTTTGGGGTGTTTGGTATGTTTCAACCCTGGACATTTGTTTTGTACAAACCAGGGTTCATGGTTTTGTTTTTTTCTTTGTTGGGTTTCATTTTATGGAGCCACATAAAACCAGGTAGCAGATGACACAACACAGCTTCAACTATGAGATGATCCGCAGCGAACTGGAAGATGTTGTGGGTCAGGCGTACATCACGACGAGAGAGAGCGACCGCCTGGTTTACTCCACCGATTGGTCGTGGATGCCGCAGATGTGGCTGGATAGGGGAGAAAAGTTGCCCCTGCCAGACTTTGTGGTGCATCCTGGGTCGGTGGCGGAGATTTCGGCCGTTTTGCAAGTTGCCAACCGTTTTCGTCTGCCGGTCATTCCCTGGGGGGGTGGCTCTGGCACCCAGGGTGGGGCGTTGCCGCTGTATGGCGGCATTATTGTGGATATGAAACGGTTAGACAAAGTGTTGGAAATTAACGAAACTGCCCTGACGGTAACGGCCGAAGCTGGGATCAATGGCACACAACTAGAATGGGCCTTAAACGAAAAAGGGCTTACCCTGCCACACTACCCCGCCTCTGCCAATTGTGCCACCCTGGGTGGTTATCTGGCCCCGCGTGGCTCCGGCACCATCAGCACCAAATATGGCAAAGCGGAAGACCTGGTGATGAGTATGCAAATCGTTTTGCCCAACGGGAACGTGATCCGCACTCCATCTGTACCTAGCCACGCCTCTGGGCCAGATTTTGCCCGCCTCTTTTTAGGGTCAGAAGGCACTTTGGGCATTATCACCGAAGCCACCATGCAGGTGGATTATTTACCAGAAACCCGCCTGTTTCGTGCGGTGTTGTTTGAAGATTTAGCCAATGCCCTGGAAGCGGGCCGGCGTATGATGACCCGCCGCTTGAACCCAATGGTGATCCGGCTGTATGACCCCAGTTCGACAGCTTCTTTGGTGAAACATGTATTGGGGTATGAGTTAGAAGGGGCGTATATGGTGTTGGGGTTTGATGGGGATAAAGAGATTGCTGCGCTGCAAGAACAAAAGGGGTTGGCAATTTGCGCCGAGTTGGGGGCACAGGATTTGGGGCATGAACCAGGAGAACGGTGGTGGAATCATCGGTATGATTTTTACTACCCACCCAAATCGTTAAAACTGCCCTGGATGTATGGGACGGTGGAAACTGTGACCACGTTTGATAAGCTGCACCAGATTTACCTGGCAAAAAAACAGGCTATTGAAACGGCGTATCAGGCGTGGCAGGTGCGCTACATTGGTCATTTCTCCCACTGGTTTCATTGGGGAGCCAGTTTGTATGATCGGTTTATTATTGAGGAGCCACCTCAAGACCCGCATGAAGCGTTGCAATTGCATAACCGGGTGTGGAATACGGCCGTTTCTGCGTCATTGGCTCAAGGAGGTATGATTAACGAACATCATGGGGTTGGATTGAAACTCAGTCGTTATATGCGACAACAATATGGCCCTGCCTGGCCCATGTTGCAAGCCATTAAAAAAGCGATAGACCCGAATGGCATTATGAATCCGGGCAAGGTTGGGTTTGGCTTATGGGATTAGAAAACGTAACCGTTGCGGTAGACAATTGCCGCTACTGTCTGATGTGTCGCCACAACTGCCCGGTCGGGCATGTGACTCGCCTGGAAACGTTGACCCCACATGGTTGGGGATTGCTCATTGCTTCTGAACAGCGTGGATTGGTGCAGTGGAACGAAGAAACGATTCACATTTTGTATCAATGTGCGGATTGTGGCAATTGCCGTTCCCACTGTGTCACTGACCAACCTTTGCCGGAGGCGATTGCGGCAACCCGCGCCACAATTGTGGCAAAAGGGCTGGCACCATCGGCCGTTTCCCAGCTATCCCACCACCTGCAACAGTGGCAAAACCCCTACCAGGCACAACCGCCCCAACCCGCGCAACAACAGGGAGAAGTTGCTCTTTTTGTAGGGGATGAAGCGGCTTACTTGTGGCCGTCAGCGGTGACAGCTGCCGTTCAACTGCTGCAAACGGCCGGGGTGCAACCGGTGTTGATTGGTCATGGGCGGAATAGTGGCTTTTTAGCCAGTTCATTGGGTTTGCAGGAAACGGCCGTTTCCCTGGCACAAAACAACCTGGCAGAATTGCAAAACAGTGCCGCCACCTTATTGCTCACCCTTTCCCCAGGTGATGCCTTTACCTTTAACCAGCTATACCCCGAACGGTTGGGGGTGTCGGTACCGGTACCGGTGCAAGAGTTGACAACCTGGTTGGTACAACAATGGGAACAAGGAAAAGTGGCCTTCAAAACGGCCGAATCCCCCACCCGTTACACCTACATAGACCCCACCCATGCCCCCCGCCTGCCACAGCGGCATAACGCCCCCCGCACCCTGTTACAAGCCGTATATGGCACAACCCCCGTCGAACTCTTTTTCCGTCAGGAGCGCGCCCACCCCAGCGGAAACACCGCCCTCCAATTTACCAACCCTGCCCTGAATAAAACGTTAATCTTGTCTCGCCTGGCCGATGCCCAACAGCGCGGAGCCGGGCTGCTGATTACCGAAGACCCTGGCAGCCTTTATCACCTAAACCAATACGCCACTGACCTGGGGTTACACCTGCAAGGGCTGTATGAATTACTAGCACAAAATTTAATCATGTAAAAGGTGGAACGTCATCGTGAAACAGCCTGTTTCCCGTTTCACTCAAATAATTCATCAATTCAAATAGAGGAGGATTAAAACATGCATCTTTCAATGCACAATTGGATGAGAGCCGAACCCATTGAAGTCACCGTTGCCCGATTAGCCAAATATGGTTATGAAAGCATTGAAATTAGTGGTGAACCCTATCTGTACGACACAAAACATGTGCGTCGGGTATTAAAAGAACACAACATTCGTTGTTGGGGATCTGTGACACTGATGTTGGGCGACCGCAACCTGGTAGCCAAAGACGAAGCTAAACGGGCCAGCTCTATCCAGTACACCAAAGATTGTGTCACGATGGTGAAGGAGTTGGACGGTTATGAACTGACCGTTGTGCCTGGCACAGTAGGCAAAATTGCGGCCGACGGTACCCCAGAAGAAGAGTGGGATTGGGCAGTGGATAGTATGAAACAGGTGTATGACCATGCCATGAAAGAAGGGGTAAAACTGGCGGTAGAACCTATCAATCGTTTCGAGACCTACTTTTGCTCCCGCGCTGCCCAGGCCATTGCCCTGGCAAAAGCCACTGGCCCAGAGTGTGGGGTGTGCCTTGATGCGTTCCACCTCAATATCGAGGAAGTTGACCCTTACGAAGCTATCCGCTCGGCCAGGGGGTTATTGGTAGATTTCCATGTGGCTGATACGAATCGGTTTGCCTGTGGGCAGGGGCATTGGGATTGGTTGAAGCTGGTGGGTACGTTAAAAACCATTGGTTACGATGGGGCACTCACGGTGGAGTTTGTGGCTCCGGTAGACCGCACGCCTGCCAACCCTTATCCCCAGGCGATTGAGCGTAACCCGGTGGACATTTCGCCGGAGCAGAAAAAGTTTATCGAGGAACACGGTTCTAGCTTGCTGACCGAGGAGTTTTATAGCTGGCAGGTGAAGGTGTGTGCCGATACGTTATTACCATTGATTCAATA
>CAZPEJ010000152.1:0-2555 GCA_964585465.1 uncultured Ardenticatenaceae bacterium | reverse complement strand
AGCTGATAGCTGATAACTGATAGCTGCTAGATGCTAGCTAATAACTAAAATGGGCAAACAGGTTGTTATTATTGGGACTTTGGATACCAAAGGGCCGGAAATTGCTTATTTGCGGGATCGGCTGCAACTGTTGGGGTTAGAGACGACGGTGGTGGATTCTGGCATTTTGGGGCAGCCATTGGGTATTGTGCCGGACATTGACCGGGAAACGGCCGCTTCTTATGGTGGCACCACGTTAGAGGCTCTCCGCCAGGCGGGCAGTCGCGGGCGGGCGGTTCATGGAATGCGGGAGGCGTTGCGTGTTTTGACTCGTGAACTGTATCAAAACGGCCGTTTAGATGGTATTGTGAGTATGGGTGGGGCCGAAGGAGCCGTCATGGGGGCGGCGGCTATGATGGTGCTGCCCGTTGGGGTGCCTAAAATCCTGGTGTCGCCGATTGCTTCTGGGTACCACTTCTTTCACCCCCTGGTAGGGACTCGTGACATGATGGTGGTTCATTCAGTAGTAGATATTTTGGGATTAAACCCCATTGCCTGCACCATTTTTGACAACGTGGCGGCGGCCCTGAAGGGGTTATTGGAGCATGGTCATGGATTGCCACCACCGGACAAAAACGGCCGTTTTGTGGCCGTTACCATGCTAGGCAACACCACCAAAGCCGTGATGGCTCTCAAATCTCGCCTGGCCGCACACGGGTATGAAGCCGTCATCTTCCATTCCAACGGAGTGGGTGGCCCGGCCATGGAAGAACTGGCGGAAATGGGGCAATTTGTGGGGGTGATAGATTTCACCACCAATGAAACTTATGACCCGATGGTGGGTGGCATTCACAACGGTGGCCCCAACCGCCTGAAAACCATTGGGCAACAAGGAATCCCCCAACTGGTGGTGCCGGGCTGTATTGATTTTAGTGTTTGGAACGCAGGCACCATTCCGCCAACCCTGCGCGACCGCCCCATTTATGACCACAACCCAGAATTTACCCTGGTGCGGGCCAGCCACGAGGAGATGGTACAGTTGGGATACCTGTTTGCCGAACGACTTAATCTGGCAACCGGGCCAGTAAAAATTGTGGTTCCCACACAAGGGTTGTCAATTCCCAATGTCCCTGGTGGCCCCTTTTGGAACCCGGCGGCGGATGCGGCTTTTCTGGCTACGCTGCGGCAGCAGATTCGCCCCGATATTCCTGTTTTGACCTATGAAAACCATGTCAACGACCCTACTTTTGGGCAACAAGTCGCTGATTTATTTTTAGAAATGATGGAGTAAATTTTCAGTGACCCGTTTTTAGTCTGGTGCTGATAATTGTTTTCTCTAATAGGAGCAACTGGTATGATTGCCGAAAACGGCCGAACTTATCGAGACCTGCCTCACCTGACAACAGGAGATGAGGATTTTCGCCAACAATTTATCTCCTGGGATTTGGGAGATTTGAGTTATGTGGATATTCAAGCCTATCTGCAAGTGAAAGACATCGTGTTAATCCCGATGGCTAGTTTGGAGCAGCATGGGCCACATTTACCTCTATACACAGATACGATAACGGCCGTTGAGATCTCCCGCCGTGTTTCCGAAATGATCGGTGTGTTGCATACCCCACCTATCTGGATGGGATACTCTCCCCAACACATGCACGAACCCGGCATGGGGCGCGGCACCATCACCATCCGCAGTTCTACCCTATTAGCCATTATGTCAGATGTGGCTCGCAGCCTCATTCACCATGGTTTCAACCGCCTCGTCTTTGTGAACGGGCATGGCTCCAACATCAAAGTGGTAGATCCCATTTTGCGAAAGTTGCGTTATGAAACAGGTGCCCTCATCAGCTTCGTTAAACCTTACATGGAACGGTATACCGGCATTTTGAAGGGGTTAATGGAAAACCCACCAGAAGAGACCCCCGGCTGGCACGCCAGCGAGCTAGAAACTTCTCAAGACCTGGCCTGGAATGCTGGCAAAGTTCGCATGGAACGCGCCGAACACACCAAAGCCCACATTCCCGATTTCCTACCCCGTTCATTTGCCAAAAAAGATGGAATGCCTGATGTCGAATTTGAAGGTTACACCTACTTCAACTTTCCGATGGATCACCATGAGTTTATTGAGAGCGGCACCATTGGCAACCCACTACGGGCTACCCAGGAAAAAGGGGAAGAAGCCTTCCGCCGCCTGTCAGAGCATGTGGCGCGAGGGGTGTTAGAATTGATGAATGTGCCGGTCAGCGTAAAAAATCGAGAGTTTGTGGATCGGGTGTTATAACGGCCGAAATGAACATTCTCCTCTCTCATACAGGTTTTCGTAAGCTCTCGTTTTGTGGGGTTTGTTGTGAAACGTAAAACGTGAAACGTGAACAGAGTGAGTTCACGTTTCACGTTTTACGTTTCATGAGTTGTCAACCCCCTGAGTTCCCAAAGAGCCACGATTTTCGCCCTTCTCCCGCCCAAAAAAATCTGCTATCATTCCCCTGACCAAGTGCAACAGGGGAAATAGCATGACCCTTCACCCACAAACCGAACTCGACAAACTTACCCAGGCCATCGCCGCCCAGGAAGCC
>CAZPEJ010000151.1:6196-9488 GCA_964585465.1 uncultured Ardenticatenaceae bacterium | reverse complement strand
TTCTAAAATCTGTAAATCTGGTAAGGATTGTCCAAAATCATGTAATGATATGAGGTTTTGTACATACTCCGTGAAAAAAATTGGCTTGAAGGCGATAGCAATTTCTTCATTTCCCTTGTCAGAAGTGGCAAAACCATTTACATAAGCATTACGCAAAGCGTTTTCTTTGATTTGAATAGAGGATGACCACCCTGGTAATCCCAGGTGTTTGCGAAAATCGAACCCGGCAAAAACTCCAACTTCTTCCCACCATCCTAAAATCAAGGTAATCCACCCAGGCTCTTCTTCCAGATTCTCTCTAACTTTTACCTGAATCCGATATTCGTTTTCTGGCCGTTTATACCCTCCCCCGTGTGATAAGTTCCAGATGTATATTTTTATCTGGTATTTTTTATCCCCCCTGTAAATAACAAGCTTAAAAGGATGTATCGCTGAAACATACAATACATTCCAATCTGCTTCTCGGATTGCCTCTGTTATTTTGTTGAGTAATTGAGGTTTACTTAACTGTGCCATTTGGATTAGAAACGGAGAATAAATCTAATTGAATTGTGCCTTCTGGTATCTCTGCTTCATCATCAATATTTTCATCATTTTCGGTGATAAACGGATCCTCAAACCTGAACAAACTTGCTTGTAAATAAGATTTTTCTAATTCAAATGCCAGCCATTTGCGATGCAAGTTTTCTGCTGTGTATCCAGTCGTGTTTGAACCTGCAAACGGATCAAGAATTAAATCCCCTTCATCAGTCAGGAATTTAATAAAAAATTCAGGAAACTTTTTAGGAAAACGGGCTGGGTGTGGTTTAATGCCGTTTTCTTGACAACGTTTCATATAGCCACTGTTAGAATCGTTATTTCCTAATTCGAGCAGGTTTGGCGGGATAGATCCATTATTATTTCTACTGAATTTATGGGTGATGTCATGTCCGCTAGGGCGTTTTTTAGCACGATACCCTCTTTCCAACAGCCGTTTCATAGCTTCTGTGTACGGTTTTAGCACGTTTCGATTATTCGCCTTTGGGTACTCGCTTTTTGATAACCACCATACAAGATTCACAGAATCTTTTACTCGAATCCGTCGTACATTTACCCATTCGGCTGGGGCAGGCAGTCTGGCAGGATTATAGTGGAAAAACTCCTGTGCCAGAAAAAAATCTACCTTTTTGACCAGGGTGACAAGCAGCTCATATTGATAAATGCTCCTGATAGGATGCCCTGGTAAGTAAGCTCCCCCTAGATCAAGCACAAATGACCCGTCATCTTGCAATATCCTTTTAATTTCTTGGGCAAATGGTACAAACCACTCCACATATTCTTCTGAATCTTTATTTCCATACTCTTTTTTGCTTGTCAGAGCAAAGGGAGGGGAGGTTAGAACAAGATTTACGGAGGAATCTGGCAACAACTTCATCAGGTGAAGGCTGTTGCCTACATAGGCTGCACCATAACCTTTGGTATAAAGTGGTATTACGTCAGAATTTAGGAGGGTATGTTCTATCATTGTTTCCTTGAAAATTTATTGATAAAGCCATTTTAACACAGTGCGGTCAGTATTAGAAAATTTGTTTCTATGACTTTCAGGAGTGAGTGAATGCCTGTGTTGGTGGGGGGTTCGGCCGTTTATTCCGCCCTTTCTGTGGTTTGCTTGCCTGTTTACACTGTTGTATCATCCTGAACTGAGAATAATCCTACGATTGCCTGACTATCAGGCAGGAGGCCCACACCATGCCCAGAACCGCTTTAGTTGCCGTTGGTGGCAACTCCCTCATTACCGACAATAAACAACCTGATGTTCCCCATCAATGGGATGCCGTGCGGGAGACGTGCCGCCACCTGGCGGATATGGTGGAGGCCGGGTGGCAGCTGATTGTGACACATGGCAATGGCCCGCAAGTGGGTTACATTTTGCGCCGCAATGAACTGGCGGCCCATGCGGTGCATATGACTCCCCTGGATTTGATTGTGGCGGATACCCAGGGGGCGATTGGGTATATGTTGCAGCAGGCGTTGGGGAATGAATTGTACCGCCGACGGATAGATACGCCGGTGGTTTCGGTGGTGACACAGGTTTTGGTGGATGAGGGTGATTCAGCTTTTACTAATCCCAGCAAACCAATCGGTGGTTTTTTGCAAGAAGAAGAAGCCCGACAGTTTGAATCTCTTGGCTGGCGGGTGGTGGAAGACGCAGGCCGGGGGTGGCGGCGGGTGGTGGCTTCTCCCAAACCTGTCAAAATTGTGGAAGAGGAATCTATTCGCCGGTTGTTGTCTTCGGGCTGTATTGTGATTGCTGTGGGGGGCGGGGGGATTCCGGTGGTGCAAAACCGCAAAGGAGAGTTGCGGGAAGTGAAAGGGGTTTATGCGGTTATTGACAAGGATTGGGCCAGTGGGCTGTTGGCAAATGATTTGAATGTGGATTTGCTGCTTATTTCCACCGGGGTGGAGAAGGTGGCGGTGCATTTTAACACGCCGCAACAGAAAGATTTGTCTGAAGTAACGGCCGTTCAGCTGTCCCAATACCTGGCAGAAGGGCATTTTGCCCCCGGTAGCATGAAACCCAAAATAGAGGCTGTCCTTAGCTTTCTGCAAAAACCAGGGCGCACCGCCCTCATCACCAATCCACCCAATATCGCCCGCGCCTTGCGCCAGGAAACAGGCACCTGGATCCATAGCGCAGATGATTAGTCTACATGCCTTTTGTCTTAAATCTTTTTAACGTTTTTGCTCTCGTTTATATCTTTCGTGGTTTGCAATTGCTTCATATGATCTGGCGCAATTGGGCCACCTTGCGCCAGGAGCCACTGACCCCCGCGAAAGAACGCCTGGCGGAACAAGCCTCCTTTTTTGTTTCTGTTCCCCCTGGTGTGTTTTTGCACGAACTGAGCCATGCAGCCGCCACCTGGCTGTTTGGCGGACAGGTGATTGAGTTTGGGTATCGCGTTTTTTGGGGGTATGTGGTGCCACAGGGTAACTTTTCACCCGCTCAAGATTGGTTTATCAGCCTGGCGGGCACGTTGGGTAGTCTGGGGTATGGGGTCGTGGTGTGGCTCTTGTTGCGGCAAAACCGTTCTAGCGTCATTCGTTATTTTGCTTTGCGTTCATACCGTTTTCAGGTGCATTTTGCCCTTATTTATTATCCGGTGATGACCCTGTTTTTGCCCATTGGGGATTGGCGCACGATTTATCATTTTGCGGCTACTCCGGTGCTGAGTGGGGTAACGGCCGTTTCTCACCTCTTGCTCCTGGTTCTGTTCTGGCGGGCCGACCGCAGCGGTTACTTTGAGATGCCAGC
>CAZPEJ010000151.1:0-6096 GCA_964585465.1 uncultured Ardenticatenaceae bacterium | reverse complement strand
CTCGCGCCAAACCAGTAACAAAGTTGCCCAAACCGCCCAAAAAGCCCTCCAACTAGGGTTAACCCAACCAGAGGATATTGCCTGCGCCTACCAACTACTGGGTCAACGCAGCCTGGACATGGATCAACCAGAAAAAGCCATTACACAATTTACCACCGCATTGGAAACACTCGATTCCCACAGCCCAACCCCCGACAAACTTTCCACTGCCTACTTATACTACCTGCGTAGCCTGGCCTATCGCCGCCAACGCCGCTACCCAGATGCCCACCAGGACATCCAAAAAGCCATCAATTGTGTTCAGGGTAACGAACAGGCATCCGCCTACTACCAGGATCAGTTAACGATTTTGCAAAAACATGCCGGGCAATCGTTGGGCAGTTTCTAACCCGTTGAATGGATAGGAGGTGATTGCAGCAAAACAAGCAGTAAATTGACCTAAATAAATGTGCAAAACAGGTTTGTAGTTCCCACTTCAGGGGGTTCACCCGCTAAAGCCGGAACGACAAACACAAATCATTTACGATAGAGGAGAGATTGAAATGAAACGCCTTTGGAAACTTTTGTTATTGACCGTTATTTTTTCCCTGGTTTTGGTCGCTTGTGGTGGGACACAGGAAGAAGAAACCGAAGCCCCCGCCGCTACCGAAGAAACCCAGGCTGAAACAGGTGGAGAAGAACCCGTTGCCGAAGAAACGGGTGGTGAAGAAGCCGAAACCGCTGGCAATTACCAGATTCCGGCCGTTGAAGAAGGAAAACACAACGTCGCTTTTGTCTATGTTGGCCCCCATGATGATGGCGGCTGGTCGCAGGCGCACGATGTCGGGCGCATTTACGTACAAGATAATGTGGAAAATATTCACACCGCTTATGTAGAGAACGTGGCGGAAGGTGCCGATGCCGAGCAGGTGATTCGTTCCCTGGCCCGCAAAGGGTTCAACACCATTTTCACCACCTCTTTTGGGTTCATGGATGCCTCCGAAATTGTGGCAAATGAGTTCCCCGATGTAGACATCATTCACATCAGTGGTTTCAAATCGAACGAAGATAACTTTGGCAACCTGTTTGGGGCCATGGAAAACATGAAGTACCTGGCTGGTATGTTAGCTGGTTCTCGCGCCATGATGGATGGCAACCCCCGTTTAGGTTACATTGCCACCTTCCCCATTCCCGAAGAACTCCGTTTGGGGAACGCTTTTGCCCTGGGTGCCCAGGTGACTTGCCCCGAATGTACGCTGGATGTGCGCTGGATTAACACCTGGCACGACCCCATTTTGGAGCAAGAAGGGGCTAAATCCCTCTTTGACAGCGGGGTACAGATTGTGATGACGGGTGCCGACACCCCCGCCCCAGCCCAGGCCGCGCCGGAAGGCAAGTGGGGGATTACCTATGACTATGTGGGTAACTGCACCCTGGATTCCTGCCTCACCTCCATGTATTGGAACTGGGGGCCGGTGTATGCGCGTATTGCGGAAGAGTCTCAGGCTGGTACCTGGGTAGGTGGTTGGGAATACTTTGACGCGGATAGTGGGGCTTTGGGGCTGTATGGTTTCATGGAAGGGGAAACCTTGCAACCTGGTGTGGCGGAATTGCCTGCCGAAGATTTGCAACTGATTCGGGATACGCTGGCGAAAATGTTGGCGGGTGAATTTACCCGTTTTGATGTTTTCAAAGGGCCGATTATGGACAACCAGGGGAATACTGTTTTGGAAGATGGGGTGAGCCTGGAGCAGATAGACCTGGATGGTTTCAAACAGTTCGGCAGCCCGTGTAACGTGTGTATGTATTGGTGGAACGCGAATGTCACGGCCGAATTGCCTTCCTTAGATAGTTAGTTTTAGCCGTAAACAGGAGTCAGTCTGCCCGGCTGATTCCTGTTTACCCCCCCATCCCATGACACCTTATGCTGTTGAAATGAAAGATATTGTGGTGCGTTTTCCAGGGGTGCTGGCGAACGACCGGGTAAACTTCACGCTGAAAAAGGGAGAAATCCACGCGCTGTTGGGGGAGAATGGGGCCGGAAAAAGCACATTGATGAATGTGCTGGCGGGTTTGTATAAACCCACTGCTGGCACGATTCACATTTCTGGGGAGAGTGTTAGTTTTAATTCACCCAAAGATGCGATTGCCAAAGGGATTGGGATGGTACATCAACATTTTATGCTGGTGCCCACCCAAACGGTGACGGAAAATATCCTGTTGGGTTTGAATGATCCCCGTTTTCTCTTGAATCTGGCGGTTTATGACAAAAAAATTCTGGCCTTGCAAGAGCAGTTTGGGTTGCGGGTAGATGTGATGGCTAAAATCTGGCAGTTGTCTGTGGGGGAGCAGCAGCGGGTGGAGGTTTTGAAGGTTTTGTATCGGGGGGCAGAGATTTTGATTATGGACGAGCCAACGGCCGTTTTAGCTCCCCAGGAAATTGACGAACTGATTGTTACGCTGCGCTCTATGGCGGCACAGGGTAAATCTATTATTTTTATCAGCCACAAATTGCATGAAGTAACGGCCGTTGCCGACCGGGTGACGGTGTTGCGGCGGGGCAAGGTAACGGCCGAAGGCCAACCAGCGGCCGGGATGAGCAAAGAAGACCTGGCCGGGTTGATGGTTGGGCGCAAAGTGGTGTTATTTGTAGACAAAAAACCACAAAAACCAGGCCCGGTGGTGTTGTCTATGCAAAATGTTCAGGCCGAAAGCGACCGTGGTTTGCCTGCATTACGCGGTATTTCACTGGAAATACAGGGGGGCGAGATTTTGGGCATCGCCGGGGTGGCGGGCAACGGTCAGAGCGAACTGGCCCAGGTCATTACCGGTTTACGCCCCTGCCAGGGTAGTATTCGTGTCAACGGGCAAGAAGTGGGCAACCAGCCGCCCAGTGTCTCGATTCAAAACGGGGTGTCACACATTCCCGAAGACCGTACCCGTGTGGGCACGGCCCCCAACCTGAGCATTACCGAAAACAGTATTATGAAAGGGTATCGCAAAGAGCCGGTGGGGAATGGCTGGTCTATTAACTTTGCCAATGCCCGCCAGATAGCTAATCAGTTTAAGGAAAAGTACAACATTTTGGCTCCCAGTGTGGATACATTGGCGCGTAAACTGTCTGGGGGGAATTTGCAGAAGGTGATTTTGGCCCGCGAAATTTCTGCTAACCCTAAGTTGATGGTGGCGGTGCAACCCACACGCGGCCTGGATGTGGGAGCGATTGAAGGGGTACACAATCTGTTGCTGGAACAACGGGACGAAGGAACGGCCGTTTTGCTCATTTCTGAAGAGTTGGAAGAGTTATTAGCCCTCAGCGACCGCATTGCTGTGATTTATAGCGGGCAAATTATGGGGGTGGTCGAGGCAGAGACGGCCAGTATCCAACAAATTGGTTTGATGATGACAGGCACAAAAGTCACAACTGAATGATGAATGGGACACCCCACTCACCATTCCCATAATCCCATGACGGTACAAATCGAAAAACGAGTTGAAGATATTCCCTGGTGGCTACCCGCAGCAACGGCCGTTGGTTCGGTTTTGGTAGCTTTCCTCATCAGTGGGCTGGTTCTGTTTGCAATCGGTGGCGACCCCATTCGGATCGCTCAATTTTTTTATGAAGCCACCTTTGCCAGCTGGCCTGTCTTTTCCGACACCCTGGTAAAAGCCACCCCCCTGATGATGGTTGGGCTGGCCTGCACCATCGCCTTCAAGATGAAACTGTGGAACATTGGCGCAGAGGGGCAATTTTACCTGGGGGCTTTTGCCGCCAGCCTGGTGGTGTTGGTGCCCCTGCTGCCACCCGATAGCCCCAAACCCCTTATTCTGACAGCGATGGTTATCATGGGCATGATCGGCGGGGCGGTGTGGGCGTTCATTCCCGGCTACCTCAAAGCCCGTTTCCAGGTGAATGAAATCATTACCACCCTGATGCTTAACTACGTGGCTATTTTGTGGAATAACTTTTGGATTTTTGACAAATGGAGCGATGCGGGTTTCCAGATGACCAAAACGTTTGACAAATCAGCCTGGTTGCCCCGCCTGGCCGACTACGCCCGCGAATACAAAGCCTTTTCCGGCATCACCTTACATCTAGGCATTGTGTTTGGCCTGGTAGCGGCCGTTGTGGTTTGGTGGATTTTGGCCCGCAGCCGATGGGGGTACGAAATCAAGCTAATTGGCGACAACCCCCACGCAGCCCGTTATGCTGGCATTAACATCGTTAAAAATGTGGTTTTGGTCATGATGTTTTCTGGAGCGTTGGCCGGACTGGCTGGCATGGCCGAAATTAGCGGCGTGGTTCACCGGCTACAAGAGCGCATCTCCCCTGGATATGGGTTTTCCGGCATTATTGTGGCCTGGTTGGCGAAACTGAACCCCTTTGCCGTTATTTTGGTCTCTATTTTGTTTGGGGCGTTAATTGTGGCCGGGCGAGAAATTCAACCTTCCGGGTTATCCTTCTTGCTCCAGGGTATTATCCTGTTTATGGTTATTAGCAGTGATGTTTTGCTGCGTTACCGCATTCGCATCGTGCGAACGGCCCCACAAAAAGCATAAGGCGGGAATTTTTATGAACCTCACAGTCATCTTACATGCTGGATTAGCGACCGGAACAATTTTACTGTTTGCCACCATTGGAGAGATTTTAACGGAACGGGCAGGTGTTCTAAACCTGGGGGTAGAGGGCATGATGTTGGTGGGGGCGATGGCCGGGTTTAGCACCGCGCTGGCAACCAATAATGCCTGGTTGGGGTTGGTGGCGGCGATGGTGGCGGGGGGCATTTTGAGCCTGGCCCATGGATTGGTGACCATTCATTTTCAGGCGGATCAGGTGGTGAGTGGGCTTTCGTTGACCTTTTTAGGCACCGGTTTGGCTCTGGTTTTGGGGGATGGCCTTTCCGGGGAGGTGACCCCACAAATTCCCGCCTTTAACCTGCCTTTGCTCTCGCTCATCCCGTTTATTGGCCCGGTGTTTTTTCAGGATCACAGTTTGCTGGTGTATCTGGGGTATCTGTTTACACCAGCTGTCTGGTATTACATTTACAAAACTCGCCCTGGAATGCACTTGCGGGCAGTGGGGGAAAAACCAGAAGCGGCCGATACGTTAGGCATTAGTGTGTTTCAACTGCGTTACCTTTATGTGTTTATTGGTGGGTGTCTGGCGGGTCTGGCGGGGGCCACCATCAGTTTATCTGTTTCGCCGGGTTGGTATAGCTCCCAAACCACATCGGGGCAGGGGTGGATTGCTGTTGGGTTGGTTATTTTTGCCCAGTGGGATCCGGTGCGGGCGGCGATTGGCTCTTATCTGTTTGGGGCGTTGCGCCGGGGTATTTTAGATTTGCAAGGGCCGCGTGTGTTGTTTGGGTTGACGAACCCGCTATTTATCAATTCTAATCTGGGTTTTTTCCTGCAAATGACTCCTTACCTGCTGACGATTGTGGCGTTGGTGATTGGGTCGCGGGCAGCTACCCGCAAACGGCTGGGTGCGCCAGCCGCGTTGGGTGTGCCTTACATCCGGGGTGAACGGGGTTTATAACCTCTGTTGACGCAGGGGTAACGCTGCATTGGGTGGTGTGACTCGCAAGGAAGCCTGGTATGGGGTGGCGGTGATGTCGAACCCTGGGTCTGTTGGGTAGGGTGTTAAATCCAGCAGTTCGATGGTATACCCCTGATAGGTAAATTGTGTCTGGTTGAGGGGCGGCTGACTGTTTAACTCAAAGGTTTCGGCCGTTTTTCCGGGTTGTTCAACTTGTAAAGAAATACGTGCCTGACCAGCCTGGACACATTCTACATTGGTGGGGCAACGACTATCTTCTACGACTTGCAAAAAGGTGAGAGTTAACTGGTTATTGCCTAAAACGGCCGTATCGGCGACTCGTAAGGTGAAGGTTTTGTTAAACTCAACCATCAAGGTGGTGGCACTTGCGGTGGGAATGGCTGGGGTGGCTGGTGAGGTGGGCACTGTGGGGGTGGAATCGGCCGTCTGTTGGCAGGCCACCAACAAAATAATCAACCAAGAGAAAAAAATCAATCCTTTACTGTTCATCATACTCCTTTTGGGGTTAGTATACCTATACTGGTTGACTGACAAATGTTATTTTCATCTATAACGGG
>CAZPEJ010000150.1:0-9501 GCA_964585465.1 uncultured Ardenticatenaceae bacterium | reverse complement strand
CGTTAAGAACCATGGATCTAAAAACAGAATATACCCAGGCATCTGTCCTCACCAGCAACAACCTGCGAACCATCGCCCACGAAGTCTCACAAATCCAATTGACCCCCATGTCCCTGCCCGAAGTGGATGCAATTGTGGACAAGGTGGCGCAGATTACCCCGGCCGGAAATGTGCCCGGTATCATCCTCAACGGCCTGAACCGCCTGGCCGGGCGCAAACCACCCGCCCAAACCATCAAACGAGATGTCAATCTGCTCTTTCGCGGCGTAGAAATTGGGCTGGATAAAGCAGTGTATGGGGCTTTGTTTGCCGGGCCTGCGGCCGTCATCTGGGGCTACCAAAACCTGCTTAAGCTGGCAGGCAAAGATGCCGAAAACGCCTTCCCCGAAGGCATCTGGCAATTTTACGTAGATTACGCCATGCGGGAAGACACCGCCCGCCATGCAGTAGAAACGGTGGGGTTCGACTCTCTGCTCAAACGGCACCAGATAACCCTTTCGCCGGTGGATCGGGTGACAGCCTGGGCCATGGCTGCCATCCACTGCCTGCACCAATACCCTGCGTTTCTGGCAAATGAGTGGCGCGAGCAGGTGTCTATTGCCTGGTGGCAGGCTGTCACGGGTGGGTTTGGGACGCTGGCAAGGGAATGGGAGAAACAAAAACCATACGGCCGTTCCTCCTCTGCCGACCCCACCCACACCACCGCCGAACATCGGCAGCACCGTTTTGACAAATTTCTGGCCGAAGCCACCCAATCAACCACCCCAAGCCAACAAAACGAATGGCAAAAACAGATGCAACGGGCCGCAGCCGATTTGCCTGCTTACCAGCAACAGCTTTCCATTCTGGCCCACCTGCAACCAGCCGCCTATGAAGAAACCCGCACCCCCATTCCCCTCAGGGAAGCCCACATTGCCATCATCAACCAGGGGCGTTACTACCTGCTGCCTGTTTGTGCGCCGGGCAGCAACTCCCCCAGCGATGTTGAGCGCATTCGCACCCTGGTGGCTGCTTTGATAACCCAACCGACGGGTGTATCGGCGGTGCAGCTTTCGACACTGGCAAAAGTGCGCCGGGCCAATCTGGCAGATTTGCACCGCACCTTAAACAGCACCTTGCGCCAGGGGTTGGAGCAGCTACGGCAGGCTCCCATCCTGTTAAACACTGACCCTCGTTCACGCAGCCAACCCCTGGCAGATTTGCGCCGCACCGAGCGGGGTGTGGGCAGCCATCCGGTGACTCTTTTTGATACAGGGGAATCGTTTGTTTTTGATTTGTCACATATCTTCTTTGATGCTGCCTGGGGGGTGGCTTTTGCTGAGATCATGACCAGGGAAGCGTTGTCCTGGGCGGTTTATTTGCGGACATTGGCCGCACCTGTGGTGAGTGGGCCAGCCCCTAAACCGTTGCGCCTGCCATTTGAACAGGCTGAACTGCAAACCATTGACCTGTTGCCCACCGTGACGGCCGAAACGAGTGCCGAAACATACACCGCTAAACTGGCCCCGGTACAATCGTTGCGCCGCCTGTTGCAACAACGAAATGAACGGCTGAATTTGACGGTGGGGGATTTTCTACTGCTCTATCGCTCTATTCACGCTGTCACCTACCAGCTACCGGCCGGATTGTTGACCCAGTTGGAAACGTTACGACGGGAGCGAAAAATGGAAACGGCCGTTTCCGCTGCCCTTGCCGCTCTCACAACCCCTTCCCCCACTCCGGCCATCCTGCTGCCCCTGCTTGCCGGGCAGCAACACCCGGCGAACCGTATTTACCCCCTGGTGTTTGAAGTCCCCTTAAAGGAGTTAGACCTGGTGGGGTTACATGCCCGGTGTCTGCAAACTTTGGCGGTTTCTGATGCCAAAACGGCCGTTTCTGACACCTTTTACCAGGCTCAACGCGCCTACCTGGCCGCCCTGGCCGGGTTTGCGGCCGTTTTGGAACGGGTAAAAACGGCCGCTGCTGCTGGGGAAGATGTGGGAGGTGCCAGCCTGAAACTGGCAGCCAGCCTGCCCCCTGCCTTGCAAAACTGGCTGAACAAAATGCCTGACCGCTTTGACACCCTCAATGACGTTTTGCGCGGGCGAGAGGTTTTTGTCAACGCGGGCCGCATGGAACGCAGCAGCAGCGTTTCCCGTCTCTTGCCTGCCAAAGATGACAGCGAGAAAAAAGAGTTGGTGTGGGGCATTTTGACGGATGCTCAAGGGAATTTGCACCTTACATTGCGCGATTTTCGGCCGTTTATTGGGCAACTTATCACCGCCGGGCAACGCAAACTGGCACAAAACTTAACCCAACATTACCTGGAAAGTTATGCCCAGGGGTTTAACGCCTACATCCACGACCTGCGCCGCATCACAACGGCCGGGCGGTTACCAGACTCGTAACCTTCAGCTTTCGCCTGGGGTTCAAACCCCAGGTCAGTCAAAAACCGCATTTCAACCTGTTTTAACAGGTTTGGTTTGTTAGCCATCGGTTTCAACCGGTGGCGATTCCCCACTTGAATTGTTACAACTATTTTTCTAGTCTGGGCGAGGGTTTTTAGCAGGCATCGTTGAGTCCCGGATAATCAATTCCCCCTTCAAAATGACGGAGCGTGTCGGCCGTTCTGGTTCTGTCACCCGTTGTAACAGTAATTCAATGGCTGTTTTGCCAATTTCATGGGTGGGCTGGGCAATCACCGTTAGGGCCGGTGTTACCAGGGTCGTCCAGGTGGTTTCATCAAATCCACCCAGAGCGACCTGTTGCGGAATTGCCAGATTGCGGGCTTGAATGGCTTTGAAGGCCCCGGCCGTGAGTAAGCTGTTAGAGGCTAAAATGGCATCGGGTGGATGGGGTGAATCGAGCATGGCAAGAACAGCCTGATACCCCATCTCAATTTTTGGCTCTGTAAAAATCACCTGCGCCGCTTTCAGGTGATGCTCTTGCAAAGCAGCCTCAAACCCCTGCTGCCGTTCCCGCCCGGTGGTGCTGGCTGTGCCAAACACCGCCCCAATGTGCCGATACCCATTTTCAATCAAATGAACGGTCAGACGATGCGCCGCCGCCACGTTGTCAATCAAAATCATATCTACATCATCATCCACATGCCGATCTACCACCACAGTTGGAAAGTTGATATTTAAACTGGCAAAATTAACGGCCGATTGCCGCGTAGGCGAAAAAATCACCCCGGCTACATTTTCATCTTGCATCAGGTTCAAATACAGTTGCTCTTTTTCCGGGTTTTCGTCCGTGTTGCACAGAAAAACAGAGTACCCTGCTTCATAGGCCATATCTTCCACTGCCCGACTGATGTCTGTAAAAAATGGGTTGCGAATATCAGACACAATGAGTCCAATGGTATTGGATTGTTGGGCACGCAAATTTCTGGCGACCAGGTTGGGGCGATAGTTAAGTTTTTCCACCGCTTGTAACACACGCTGCCGAATCTCCGGGCGTACATGGGGTTTGCCCGATAACACGCGGGATACGGTAGCGGTAGAAACCTCTGCGGCTTCGGCGACATCTTTAATGCTAACCATAAAACTCCTTCGACAGAAAAACAGTTCTCTGTTGCAACCACATTGTAACGATTTACAAATAGTATAACAGAAAACGGCCGTTTTACCCTATACTCACACAATACAAAGAAAACGATTACAAATCCATAACAGGCTTTCATATTTGAGACGCAAGGCGCATGGCAGATTACCTGCTCTTTCACCTGCATAACTCATCAAAAACCCTGGCCCGCCACGACAAATGTTGTAACTTGTTACCGATTTTCATGATTTTCTGCCAGCCATTGACAAGATGTATGTAATCGTTTACAATTTTGTAATCGTTTACAAAACACTTCATAGTGGTTCAATCAATTTTAGTAAAAAGGAGAATAAGGAAATGACGGTACGAGAGAGATTACAGCAATTTGGTGGTTTTTTGGCGGGTATGATCATTCCCAACATGGGCGCATTTATCGCCTGGGGGTTAATCACCGCCCTCTTTATCCCAGTTGGGTGGGTGCCAAACGAAACCTTTGCCGAGTTAGTTGGCCCGATGATTGTATATTTGTTACCTGTTTTGATTGGTTACACAGGCGGCAAAATGATTCACGATGTACGTGGTGGTGTGGTTGGGGCAGCAGCAACAATGGGTGTGGTGGTGGGGGCCGACATTCCTATGTTTCTGGGTGCCATGATCATGGGGCCGCTGGGCGGCTGGGCCATCAAAAAAGTAGATGAAGTATTGGAAGACAAAGTGCCGCTTGGGTTTGAAATGTTGGTCAACAACTTTTCGGCCGGTATTTTGGGGGTCATCCTGGTGCTGTTGGGCAACGTTGCCATTGGCCCCATTGTGCAGGCGTTGAGCAATTTCCTGGGTAGCATCGTAGATGGTTTGGTGAGTGCCCGTTTGCTTCCTCTGGCAGCCATTGTGATTGAACCAGCCAAAGTGTTGTTCTTGAACAACGCGCTTAATCATGGTGTATTGGCTCCATTGGGTGTGGCGGCAGTAGAAGAGTCGGGTAAAGCGATTCACTTCTTGCTGGAAACAAATCCAGGGCCAGGGTTGGGTCTGTTGATAGCTTATTTTGTGGCTGGGAAAGGGATGTTAAAAGAGTCTGCTCCTGGGTCAATGATTATTCACTTCCTGGGTGGGATTCATGAGATTTATTTCCCCTATGTGCTGGCTCACCCGATTATGATTTTGTCGGTTATTGCGGGTGGTTTTGCGGCTGACCTGTGGTTTGCCATCAGTGGGGCTGGTCTGGTCGCTACTCCTTCCCCCGGCTCTATCTTCGCTTATCTGGCGGTTATTCCCAGAGGACAACATTTTGCAGTATTGAGTGGGGTCGTCATTGGAGCGGTGGCTTCTTTCCTGGTGGGTGCGGTGCTGCTGCGTCTGCGCCCGGTAAAGGTTGAAGATGAACAGACGGAAAAAGGTGGTTCGGCCGTTTCTGGCATTCCTGGTCTGGCTGGTGACTAAAATATCTTGAGCATGTGGCGTATTGCGTATCAAAAACAGTTACGCAATACGCCACATGTTACAAAGGGAACTCCCATGACACAATCAATTGCTGCTTCCACAGTCAAAACCATTATTCTGGCCTGCGAAGCTGGAATGGGGTCTAGTTTAATGAGCGTCAATGCGCTCAAGAAAAAGTTGAAACAAGCCAATATCACGGATGTGACGGTTGTCCATAAACCAGCCAGAGACATTCCGGCAACTGCCCAGGTGGTGGTCGTTCACAAAGGGCTGGCAGGTGTGGCCCGTAACAAAGCCCCCCAGGCGGTGATTGTCACCTTTAGCCACTTTTTGAATGATCCCGCGTTTGACAATCTGGTACAAACTTTTGTGAACAAAGGCGAGATTATCGCCACAGGAGCCTGAAATGGCGGTTTTATCTGTTGATCGAATTAAATTGCAAACAACGGCCGTTTCTAAAACTGATGCCATTCGTCAAGCTGGCGAACTACTGGTCAAAAGTGGGTGTGTTGAGCCAGGATATGTGGCTGGTATGTTAACCCGCGAAGAAACGATGTCCACCTATCTGGGCAACGGGGTAGCCATTCCACATGGCACTTACGACAATAAAGAACAAATCCGGCAAACAGCCATCTCTGTGTTGCAACTTCCTCAGGGAGTGGAGTGGGAAGATGGAGAAAAAGCATACTTGATCATCGGCATTGCTGCTTCTTCGGATGAACACGTTGGGGTGTTATCCAGCCTGGCAGAAGCCATCGAAGATGAAAAAATCACCCATCGGCTCATCCACACCGCCGACCCCCAGGTTATTATGGCTCATCTGGGTGAAACGTAACCTCTCCAGTAACAAACACCAAAGGTATACCCGCATGAAACAGATTAACCTCGTGATCCAAAACCCGACCGGGCTGCACGCCCGCCCGGCCAAAATTTTTGTGAACACAGCCAAACAGTTCCAATCAGATATTCGGGTGCAGCACGGAAACAAAAAAGCCAACGCCAAAAGTTTAATCTCCATGTTGACGCTGGGGGTAGAAGCTGGCACGGAAATCACCATTTTAATAGAGGGTGGTGATGAAGAAGCGGCGTTGATGGCCCTGGAAACGGCCGTTTCCAGCGGCTTGGGAGAAGAGGAACTCATCACCGCCAACCACCATAGCCCTGCACCCGACAGTTCACCCCCCCCACCCCCAATCGGCGACCACACGCTTCAGGGCATCGCCGCCGCCCCTGGCATTGCCATTGGCCCCATCTTCCAACTAAAACGGGCAGAAGTCACCATCCAGGAAACATTTTCTGGCGCATCGGCCGAAGAAAACCGCCTGCTGGCCGCTATCGAACAGGCTCGCGGCCAACTGGTGGCACTGCGCCAACAAATGCACAGCCGCGCCACCAGTGAAGCCGCCATTTTTGATGTACATTTAGAAATTTTAGACGACCCCGATTTATTAGAGACTGTTTTGGGTCATATCGGCCAACAACAGCCAGCCGCCCAGGCGTGGCAAAACAGTATCGAGGCTCGTGCGGCTCTCATGGCCCGGTTAGATGACCCTTTGTTGGCGGCGCGGGCTGCTGATATTCACGATGTAGGGTATCGGGTATTGCGTCTGTTGGTGCAAGCGGGTGATCCGGGGTTGCACCTGCCCGATTACCCGGTGATTCTGGTTGCTTATGATCTTTCTCCTTCTGACACCGCTTCTCTACCCAAAGACCGGGTGTTGGGGTTTTGTACGGCGGCGGGTGGCCCCACGGCCCACTCGGCGATTATTGCCCGCGCCCTCGGTTTGCCTGCGGTGGTGGGGGCGGGTGACAGGGTATTAGAGATTCCCAACCAGACAGTAACCATTCTAAACGGCCGTTCTGGAACACTCACCCTTCAGCCCGACGAACAAACCATCACCCAGGCCCAAGCTGCCCAGGCGGCATGGTTGCAACAGCGCGAGGCTGCCGCCCAGGCTGCTAATGCCCCAGCTATTACCCCAGACGGCCATCGGGTGGAGGTGGTGGCAAATATCGGTGGTGTGGCAGATGCCCAAAAAGCGATGAAGGCGGGGGCTGAGGGGGTGGGTTTGTTGCGAACGGAATTCCTTTTTCTGGATCGCAGCGAAGCCCCCAGCGAGGAAGAACAATTTATCGTTTACCGCGACATTGCCCAAACCATGCAAGGTCAGCCAGTCATTATTCGCACCCTGGACATTGGTGGCGACAAACCATTACCTTACATTGAAGTGCCGCCAGAGGAAAACCCATTTCTGGGAGAACGAGGGATACGGCTGTGTTTGAATCGGCCGTATTTGTTGCGCGAACAGGTGCGGGCTATCTTGCGGGCGGCCCCGCACGGGTCGTTACGAATGATGTTTCCAATGGTAGCGGACATCAGTGAATTGCGGGCGGCGCGGGCCATCGTGGCCGATGTTCAGGCAGAATTGAATGCTCCGGCGGTAGAAGTGGGAATTATGATTGAAGTCCCCTCTGCGGCTTTAATGGCGGATAAATTCGCCCCGGAAGTAGACTTTTTTTCCGTTGGCACCAACGACCTGACCCAATACACGCTGGCAATGGATCGCCAACATCCTTCTCTGGCCAGCAAAGCAGATGGGTTACACCCGGCCGTGTTGCGCCTCATTGCCCACACTGTCCAGGCAGCCCACGCAGCAGGCAAATGGGTGGGTGTCTGCGGGGAGTTGGGGGCAGACCCCCAGGCAGTACCTATTTTGATGGGGTTGGGAGTGGATGAGTTAAGTGTCACGGTGCCAGCCATTCCCAGTGTAAAAGCCCAGATTCGCAGCCAACAGTGGGCAGCCAGCCAACAACTGGCTCAACGGGCATTGGCCTGTGCCACTGCCCAGGAAGTGCGAAACCTAACATAAGATTGAACCACGTTAACCTGAGACCAAAAAGGTAGTAACCATGATAAACAAATATGAACTTTACCGCGCGGCGGGGGAGGTTGTGCCGGAGCGTGCCTGGGCCTGGAATGTGTATGGGGCCGGGCTGGAAAACATGGGCCGAAACGGCCGTCCTGAACAACTCCCCATCCCAAAACCAGGAAATGACCAACTGTTGGTGCGAATTGACAGCGTAGGTATGTGTTTCTCCGATGTCAAAATTATCAAACAAGGGGGGAATCACCCCAAACTATACAATCGAGATTTAACCCAAGAACCCACCCGCCTGGGGCACGAAGTGACGCTTACCGTGATGGAGGTAGGGGAAAATTTACAAAACCAGTATCATCACGGGCAACGTTTGGCTGTGCAACCCGATATTTACCAAAACGGCAAAAGCACCGCCTATGGTTACACCGTGCCAGGGGGGCTGATCCAGTATCACTTGATTGGCCCGGAGGTGTTAAACACCGATGCGGGAGCCTGTTTATTGCCGTTAGCCAGAGAGATGGGGTATGCAGAATCTTCTTTGTTAGAACCCTGGGGGTGTGTGGTGGCTTCTTATACACAACGCCGCCGCTTGCAACCGAAACCAGGTGGGGTGTTGTGGCTGGTGGGGCGGCCGGGGGATGAGCGTGTGTATACCTTTTCCGCCGGGCTGGCAGCCCCGGCTACCATTCTTTTGACCGATGTACCTGCTTCCATCAAAACCCTGGCGACCCAAACGGGGGCTACTGTGATTGAACGGAATGGTCTAAAAACGGCCGATTATGCCTCCCTCAAAGCTGAATTTACCGCTGATAGGGGATTTGATGACGTGGTTTTGCTCGATCCCCACTCGGCAGACATGGTGGGCCAGGTGGCTCGCTGCATCGCCCGGCGTGGCACGCTTAATCTGGTGGGACAAACCCCATTAGATGGGTTGGTATCGGCCGATGTTGGGCGGCTGCATTATGATTACATCGCCTTTGTGGGGAACCCTGGGCCAGACATCGCGGCTTCTTATGGTGAGGTTAAAAATCGGTGTGATCTGAGGAGCAATGGAGCGGCCGTTTTTGTCGGCGCAGGTGGGCCGATGGGGCAAATGCACGTTCAACGAGCCATCGAACTACCCAATGGCCCCCGCCTGATCATTGCCACCGAAATCAGCGATACCCGGCTGGCTGCCATCAAACGGCAATTTGGCGCACTGGCCCAGGCGCATGGGCGCGAGTTACTGGTTTTTAACCCACAAAACAGCCCTGAGTCGTTGTATGAGTTTGTCATGAAAACCACCGACCAGTTAGGGGCCGACGATGTGGTGGTCTGTGTGCCAGTGGCCTCTTTGATGGCCGAGGCAGCCACCTTGATGAAACCTGACGGCATGTTGGTGTTGTTTGCCGGGGTGCCCAATGGCACAATGGCCCCGCTGGATTTAAGCCCGGTTTATTTGGGCAACGCCCAATACACCGGCACCTCTGGCCTGACGATAGAAGACCAGGCATCGGTGATGAGGCGGGCTTTGGAAGGTTCGCTTTCGCCAGAACGGTCGGTGGCGGCAATTGGCGGCCTGGAAACGGCGCAAGAAGCGATGGCGGCAGTGATGGAAGGGAAATATCCCGGCAAAATTGTCATTTTTCCCCAAATTCACGGCTTGCCGCTTCTGGGG
>CAZPEJ010000149.1:0-9534 GCA_964585465.1 uncultured Ardenticatenaceae bacterium | reverse complement strand
TTGCCTCCCAAAAAGGTGGAACAGGCAAAACCACCACCAGCATTACCCTGGCCGCAGGCTTAGGCCACCAAGAAAAACGAATCCTGCTCATTGATATGGACAGCCAGGCAAACGCTTCCAAAGTGCTGCTCCCGAATTACCATCAAATTCCCAAAGAACAAACCGTCTTTGCGACCATTCTCCAGCGCGAACCGTTAACCATACATGCCACTGCGATCCCTGGTCTAGATATTGCGCCTGCTCATATTTTGCTCTCCAATACCGACATTGAACTGACCATTGCCAAAGACCATCGGGAAGCCAGGCTCAAAAATCAACTTGAAGCAATTCAGGATGAATACGATCACGTCATTATAGATTGTCCCCCAGCACTGTCCTGGCTAACGGTCAACGCTTTTACGGCCGTCGAGCGGGTTGTTGTTGTGGTTGCTCCTGGCTACTTTGAACTGGATTCCATCGTGCAGCTCAACAAATCGCTAGAGGAAGTCAGGGAGTATTACAATCCGGCGCTCCAACTGCTGGGTTTTCTTTTCACCATGAGTGACCCAACCATCAACTCGCGCACTTCCCTGAAACTTCTGCGTCAGACCTACGGAGACCAGGTCTTCAAAACCATCATTCCCCGCAACACCGATGTGCGGGACGCCCACTTCAACAAACTTGATGTCTTTTCCGCTTCACCCAAGGCCAAAGTGGCCGTAGCATATCATAAGTTCATTAAGGAACTGGGTTTATGAAAAAAAGGCTTAACGAGACCGTCATTGCCAACGAGCTTAAAGGCGGTTCGTTGTTCTTCGCCAAGCGTACGCCTAATGAACCCTCTGCAACAACAAGCGATGCGAACGCCCGAACAACCGAACGGGTGAACGACCGGACGGACGGTGAAACGAACAGCCGAACACCCGAACAGGCGACCGCGCGACCAGATGAACGGCCGAACGAGCGAACGCCTGAACCGGTGAACACCCGATCGGGTGAACAGCCGAACATGCGAACGGGCGAACGGCCAAACGTAAAACCACAAAACGCAGTCATACCCAATCGCGGCATCACTCGCCATAGCTTCCAGTTTTATCAAGACCAGATCATTCGGCTCAAACAGTTACGGATGCAAAAAGAGCTTCAGGGAGAAACCTGCCACCTGTCAGACCTGGTGCGCCAGGCCATAGATGATTTACTCGCCAAAGAAAACGAACACCCAAACGGGTGAACGGCCGTACGGATGAACACCTGAACGCACGAACACGCGAACGATAGAACGTCCGCACGTACGTTCCTGCGTCCGGCCGCACAACCGAACTACTGAACAGCCGAACAACCGAACGAGCGAACGGAAAAAAGCCCCGCTTGACAACCTTTTTCCCCTTTTGCTGTAATGATTGTACTCACCCAAAGTGAGTGGAACCCCACCGTTGCGGGGCAGGGGCAACGGCCAACCGACGCGACCGACTGAACTGACGGCTAACTGTCTTACCTATTAGACTAGGCGGTTTCCTTGAGAAACTGGCTGAGTTACCTCAGGCGGAATAGATGCAGACCCATAATTAAAAAACACGGTGTCTGCACCGCCTAGGCAAAGCTAGAGGGGAAGGAAGAGAAGCGGAGGGAAGGATACAGAATAAAGCTTAAAAAGGGCGAAGCCCGTTATAGGGTGGTCTAAGGTCGTGCCCGTTTTGTGTTCAATCTTGAGAATGAACACATTTATTTGATCCAAGACGGCCTGTTTTTCCACTAATACTCCCCCAGCAAACTACCCATTTGAGCCAATGGCTTTCTTGATGCGGCGGGGATCGACCCCTGGCATCAAGCCCGGAAGAACTGCCTTGTCTCGGAGAGACCAGCCTTTCAGACCGCTTCATCCCCTTAGTCGGGTATTAAAGCCGTCTTCCAGTCTGCTCCCCCACTCAACAAGCCAGGGCGTCAGGCTCACGAGGTGGGTACCCCACCACTGTGATCCCGACCACCCCCGCTGCGCTTTGGGCAAACCTGTTCGTGGCCTGCCGCCTCTCCATGTCGCCCAAAGTTCCCTGGCGTGCCTTCACTCGTGCCGTGTGGCGCAGCGACCTTATCGGTCTTGCCCACCCCTCACGAGAGAAGTCCGCTGCGGCGCTACGCTCACCGCCCGAAACGACGCCGAAGAGTTGGCTTTGCCCTCTTCGCCGCATTCGGCCACTTCGCTAACGCGGGGGTGGTCGGCCTCTTCGAGCCCGACGCCTGCGGCCCGTGACATCTTCCGGGTCCATCTGTCACGGGCCTGCCGGAAATGGAAGCGCCTACGGCGCTCCATATTGTAAAAACGCTCGACTAATCGCGTCGTGTCATGCCTGAATTGCATTACGGGAAACAGAAGACGAATATTTGCTATGCTGAGGCATATGGCTAAGGAATCGTCCCCTAGCAATTACGAACTATCCCCTTTAGCAAACGTGCTAGCCCGGCGTTTGGTTCAGCGCTGGGATTGTTATCCCCAACAAACCGATGATGGCACCGCCTTTTACACCCGACATGAACCGCTGAATATTGAGCAGTTATTTGCCCACTTACGGGGAGAGATAACCCTTGGAACGTACCTGTTGAATCAACACAGCCAGGGGCGGTTTCTGGTGCTTGATGCTGACACGACTTCACAGTGGCACGACTTAACGCAGCTGTCAGATCAATTAGCGCAGAAGGCAATACCTACTTACCTGGAACATAGTCGCCGAGGTGGGCATATGTGGTGCTTCTTTGATCAGTGGTTGCCCGGAAAACAGATTCGACAGTTTGCCCATGGACTGCTGGCAGTGTACGCAATCAAGGCTATGGAAATCTATCCCAAGCAAGATACGTTAGACCAGGGGCCAGGTTCATTAGTGCGGTTACCGTTCGGAGTGCACCGCAAGACTGGTCATCGTTATGGTTTTGTGCAACCCGATGGCACGCCGCTCGCGCCGACCATTACTGAACAAGTACGTCTATTTAGCCAACGGCAGACAGTACCGAAAACGGCTTTAGCTGAATTTATCGACCATTGGGTAGAGATGGAAGCGAAACGACAAAAAACGGCCGTTACAGGGTCTCTGAGGGCCTCGCCAATGACTGATAGGGATGGGCCATTATCAGAACGTATTAAAGCTGCGATGTCCGTACACCAGTTTGTGGGCCAATTCGTAGAGCTATCCCCTTCAGGTCAGGGACTGTGTCCGTTCCATGATGATCACCATCCCAGTTTTAGTGTCAATGAAGCAGCAAATTATTGGTATTGTTTCGCCTGCGATAAAGGGGGGAGCATCATTGATTTTTGGATGGTATGGCAGCAGTGTGATTTTGTGACGGCTGTTCACCAACTGGCTGGTTTGTTAGGTTGTTTGTAAGCCATTGGTAGTACCCTCTTCCCAGTAGTTTCTCTTACATTGATTGAATACTGTTTCATCCAAAGTGCCTTGCCACTTCGTTGCACCAGCACCGCTCTCTCATTAACAAGTAGCGTGTGATCTAAGCTTTCTCAACGGCAGAGAGGAGGAGGGAATTCCACATGTCCCGACGAAATAATGATGCGGAAGCAGCGTTAGGTTGTCTGCTCATTGTAGTCATGCCTTTTGTTTGGCTGTTTTCCTGGATGTGGGAAAAAAGCAAAACCCCATTGGCGGTACAAATCCGCCAACTTGACCGACCCTACAACTGGGGCATCCACATACACCAACAGATTTGCCCACAGTGCCAGGCTAAAAACGAAAGTGGCCGCCACCAATGTTTTCAGTGTGGTTCCAGCTTAACCCCAGCCGATTCCCAAAAGGCAATTCCTGCAAATCAGTCATCAGGATTATCTGAAGGCGTCAGGGCTTTTTTAATCATTGCTTTTGTAGCAATCGTCCTATCGCTCTTGATCAGTTTATCTAAAGGGGGGTTCTAATCGTATGACTGAGGCTGCTCAAAAACCCCAAAGCTATACCCAAGTCTTAGAGATTCGCCTGCCTCCGTTAAGCCCGTGGCAACCTAAAATTGTGGAGACGCTGATGACCAGTGTCTTTTCACTCTATGAACCCCTGAGTCTCATCATTCAGGCATCACCCCAAGCTATTGTCTGGCAGATTGAGATTCCCACCCGAAAACTAGAGGCATTGACCCAGTTGTTGTTTGGTATTTATCCCCAAGCTTCGATCCAGGTTGCGCCCAAAACAGAGACCGCCATTGGTTGGTATCAATTCCATTTTCACACCGCTCACCCATATATTTTCCCCTTACTGTTTGCCCACGAGCTAGCTGACCAAGACCCGTTAGCCGCCGTCACCAGTGCTATGGGCACCATGGAAACTGGGGAACGGCTGACCTATGAACTGCGCTTACGCACCGTGCGGAACAAATATCGCGAATTGGGCATTAAGCTGCTGCAAGAGTTACCAACCGATGACAACCGGCGCAAGTTGGCTGGGGACAAACTACAGGCGCTGCTGAAAGAAGTTGAGTTCATGGTTAAGATTAAAGCCGCCAGTGAACAGAGAGCCTTTCAGCTGATTGAGATGGTGTACCCAGCCCTGGCAGTATTTGATTCCAAAGGCTTTAACTACTTGATACCAGCACAAGATGACGGCTTCCATCCCGTGCTTTCAGCCCAGGAAGTAGCTGCGGTATGGCATCTGCCCACTGAATATTGTCAGCATCCTTTGATTCAATGGGCAGGCAGCGCTAGTGCTCCGTTGGGTAAGCGAAAAGGCAGCAACGCTGCGGGTGTGTTGCTAGGGGAAAATGCGTATCAAGGGAAGACGCAGCCAGTCAACCTCCACTATGCGGATCGCGTTACCCACGTCAATATCATTGGTAAAACCGGGGTGGGCAAGTCTACTTTGATGCACCTCATGCTGCATCAAGACATTGCCGCAGGCAAGGGAGTGGGAGTAATCGACCCCCAAGGAAAATTAGTCGAAAGTATTTTATCTAGCAGCATACCGCCAGAACGGGAACAAGATGTCATTGTTTTTGATATTCATGATCACGAGTATCCCATTGGTCTAAACCTGTTGGCCGTGCCGCCAGATATGGAGACGGATATTGTGGCCAGCCAGACGCTGGGAGTGATTCGGAAAATGTTTGCCAAAGATTGGAGCAAACACCGGATGGAGGACTCCCTGTATGCTGCCTTAGCTGCATTACTGGCGGTTGAGGGCACTACGATTCAAGATGTGCCTCGATTGTTTTTTAACTCAGATTTTCGTCATTCCATCTTAAAACAAGTGACTGATCCTACCGCTTTGGAGTTCTGGTACGACGAATTTGAATCCTTGAGTGATTCCTTTAAACGGGAATTTGGCCGACCCATCGCCAGCCGGATTCGCAGCTTCTACCGTAATCGGCACTTGCAGCGAGTGATGTGCCAACAAGGTAGCTTGGATTTCCGCCATGTGCTGGATAATAATCATATTTTTCTGGCCAGTTTAGCGGGCATTAGTGATGTAGAAGCGGAAACCTTGGGGGCACTGCTGATTTCTAAATTTCAAATAGCGGCTATGAGCCGCAGCTTAAGCGTGGAGACAGAACCCCCACCCTTTTATTTATACGTTGATGAAGTACAAAACTTTACCACCACCAGCTTACCCGCCCTGTTTTCCGAAGCCCGAAAGTTTGGCATCAATTTGGTAGTCGCCAACCAATACTTGCGCCAGCTAGAAGGGGACACCTTGGAGTCAATCTTAGGTAATACCGGCACCAATATCCTGTTTGGTTTAGGGGTAGAAGATGCGCCCAAATTAGCCTCTTTAGTCAAACCCCAATTTACTGCCCCAGACTTGCAGAACCTACATCGGTTTCACACCGTCGTTAAGATGCAGGGTCATGGAGAAACTCTGCCAGCCTTCAGCATGACTACCCAACCGCCACTGCCAATTCCTAAAGATGCGGCCGAGAGGAGACAACGAATCCGCACGCTGAGCCGGGATCGCTATGCCCGCCCCAAAGCCCAAGTGGACGAGGAACTGCTGGCCCGATATGCCAGCTATCAACGGCAAGACCAGCCTACTGACGGTGACACTGAGGTGCAATTCTTTGGCTAACCAACTAGCAAAAAAGCGGTATTTGCCCTCGTACAAACGCAGCCAGACCCCACCGCCAATACGCTTAACCCAACGGGATAAAGACATTCTGGTAGCTATTCAGGAATACCGGCTGTTGTCTGCCCATCAGATAGAAGCCTTACTCTTCTCTTCAGAGAAAACGCATGGCAAGCGGACGGTGTGCCAGCGCCGCCTGCAATTACTATTTCACCACGGTTTTATTGACCGCCTGGCCTCGCCCGTGGTATTAGGCGAGGGACGTTTCCCCTACGTGTATGTCTTGGATGAACCAGGTGCTTCTTTGGTTGCCAGTCAAACGGGTGTGGATAGAGCCGGATTAGGGTGGAAACCGCAAGACAAGAAGCTAGGTGTCTCCTTTGTCCAGCATTCCCTGGCAGTCAACGACGTGCGCCTGGTTTTCAACCTGCTGGCCCAGGCCGATCACTTTACCGTGGCCGAGTGGATTGGTGAAGCCGATTTTCGCACGACAGCATACGCTCAGCGAGTGCCCTCAAGAATGCAAGGCGCACGTACCATTCGGATTTACCCAGATGGCTACTGTGCCATTCAGTTGCCGGAAAAGGCACAAGCGGCGCATTTCTTTTTAGAAGTTGACCAAGGTACCATGAGTAATCAGCGGTGGCAAGACAAGATGAAGGCCTATGATCAATTCCGGCATATGGGTCGTTCGTTACAGCTGTATGGCACGCAACACTTTCGGGTACTGGCTATTGCCTCTAGCCACCAGCGATTGCAAAACCTGAAAAAGGCAACCGAGAAGGTTGGGAGAGACCAGCACTTTTGGTTTACCACGCAAGATAAGGTGGATATTTGGCACCCACAAATGCTACTGGAACCAATTTGGCACTTGGCTGGAAAAGAGGGTGTTCACTCCCTGTTCAGTTAGCCCCGTAACCTCGACTGGTATACTGAAACCATGTCGTATCGCCGCCGTCCCTATCAACGCTCCAAACCACCAGAAAGTTTTCGCCTCACCGATCGAGACAGGTGCATCTTGGAAAGCATCCATGCCTATGATGGGATGATGAGCTTGTCGCAAATCGACCAACTGTTTTTCTCCGGCAACGGGCGTACCCAACCCCGCCACCGAATGCGCTGCTTATACAATCACGGCTATGTGAATATGCCCAGTGCCAAAACCATCCACCAAATCCCATATGGAGTAACCTTGTATTGGCTAAATACTAAGGGAGCAGCGGTGGTAGCGGCGTTACAAGGCAAGTCTCTCAAAGGTTTTCGTTGGCGGAAGATTCCCCGCTACTCCCAAGTTACCCACGATTTAGCAGTCAATGATTTTCGGATTCAGGTAGGCAACGCGAGTCAGCGCCAGCAAGATATGACCTTATTAGACTGGCAACCAGAAGGGGAGTTCTTGTCTTATCCTGATATGGTGCAGTATCAACTGCCAAATGGGAGTCACAAAAGGCGACAAATCAGGCCAGATGGTTTCTTTACCCTGGAACATCGCCAGCACCATTCCCCCTTTGCGTTTTTATTGGAAATTGATATGAGCACGGAACACAACCCCCGTTTCGGCAGAGAAAAAGTAATTCCCGGTGTGGCCTACCTGAAGAGTGAGGCTTTTCACCAGCGATTTGGATTACGCTACGGCCGTTTCTTAGTGGTGACCACCGGAGAGAGACGAATGCACAATCTCAAAGCCCAAACCGAGCGAGTAGGGGGGCAGGGGTTGTTTTACTTTACCACCTTTGACCAAGTGACGAACAACACCGTCCTAAATAGCCCAATTTGGTATTTAGCTGGGGAGGAGCAACCCCGCTCAATAATGCCAACATCCAGTTGAAGCAGCTATTCTGGCCTGATATGATGAGCAGGTGTCAACCTTATCAGTGCATCACCAAAACCCATCACCAATTGACCCAACTTTACCCGCAATTGTTACCTTTGAATCTTGTTTGGCCGAAGCCCAGGCATTGGTACAGCAGCGGCAGCATCAATCACCTCACCCCAAAATTAAACGGATATTTATTGCCTTAGCAAAGGGAGACACCGATGTAGGTCTTCTGGCTTACTACCTGTGGCGACGACGACTGCAATCATAACGAGCATTGTCACCAGATGTGGGGCCAGAAGCGTCGGCACAGTATACCTTTCAAGCATGAGGTTTAGACTGGCATATTATAGCTGCCTCTATGATGTGGGCTATCAACCGTTGTTAGGCAATATCACACAACCGTTGGTATTTGCTGATGCCCTGGCCCGTGTACAAAGGATACCTGTTTACTGTAATGGCCACGGCCATAGTCCGCTAGTAGGAATTTATGGGTTTGCCGTGCAGGGATGAAATAGCGTAGTGGCTACTATTGCTAAAACCTAGCAGTATTAAATATCGGCTTAGTTAGGAGGGACATGGCACGTGAGCACGACCAACCAGCACCAGGCGAAGGGGAGGTAATAACGGAAATCTTTGACCCCAAACATTTCTACGCCGCCTATGTTTACGACTACCCCCAAGATCGAGAAGAAGATATTTCCCAACTGATTGAGATGGCTCAAGCGAAACAGTATCCCATTCGCTATTGGTGGTTATCTGATGCAACTTTAGTAGAAGATGCTCCCGACAGCTTAATTGTATGTGTGCATCACCAGGAAACAGGTGAAGATGCAGGTATGGACTTATATGAGGCTCTAGGGGAGAAAGGAGTTAAGTGGGACATGTTAGAAGCAGCAGCCATGCACGAATATCTATTTCTAGGGAGAGTGATTGACGAAGATACAGAACTTAAATATCCCGATGAGCGGCCGTTGTTTCCAGAAGTGATACCCTCATTTCTGCACGTTTCCCGGCATACGGGCACAGCAGCTACTATGCTGGTCTTAAGCGACCAGCGCATGAGCACCATACCGGCTGAAGCCCGCTTACACATGCAAACATCTCTGGAAAACATGGCTCACGTTTTTCTGCTGTTACTAGCGCACAGTTCGGAATTTGAGAACGAGGGATACCCACTTAATGAAACTTTCCAGCTAGTGAATACACGGATGAAAGAGCTGACAGTCTTTTTTGAAAGGGTGATTGGGTATGAGCCGCCAGAGTTACCGTTTTAGGCAGATGTACGACAAATTGGGGGATAGAGAGAGACTATAGTTTTATGATTTTGTGGTGGTAAAGTGAATTTCAAGCGTTTTTCCAAATGCTTTTGCTAGTTTTCCCAAAGTATCAATAGTGATTCCTGTTTTTCCACTTTCTATTCGGGCGACATTTGGTTGCTTTAATCCGGCTTTTTTGGCGAGATCTTCTTGAGACATTTTTTGTCTAATTCGCTCTTTCATTAAGGCGGAGGTAACGGCTCGACGTGCTGCTCCCGCTTCCCAGGCATCATTAAATTGGGGATCGTTTCCCAGGTCTTGGGTAAGCCCCGCTTCATACGGCGTCAAATATTTTTTCACTGTTGCATTCATCGTCCTCCTTTAGATCATATATTTTTGTAATTGCTTTAAGCGTTTTTCTGCGGTCTTAATATCT
>CAZPEJ010000148.1:0-9538 GCA_964585465.1 uncultured Ardenticatenaceae bacterium | reverse complement strand
AAACACCTGAGTGCTTGTACATTTCTCGTGCGCCCCAAAACCAATCCCAACAATACCTCATTAAAAATTACAGGTCTTTCGGATTTTGTGGGGTTTGCCGTGAAACGTAAAACGTGAACCGTGAAATTTCACTGGTCACGTTTCACGTTTCACGTTTCATCTCCCCAATCTCTAATCTCCAATCTCCCCTACTCCCCCAAAAGTTATCACCTTTCCCCGTCTCGTGGTAAACTAACACATCGTGATAGAAATCAACCACGTCACCAAACGGTATTACACCCTCACCGCCCTACAGGACGTTTCTTTGCAAATTCCACCAGGGGAAGTGATGGGGTTGTTGGGGCCAAATGGGGCAGGTAAAACCACACTTTTCAAATTAATTGCCGGGCTGCTGCTGCCAGACCAGGGGAGCATTTACCCAACCGACGGCCACACCTGGCCCGCCATTGGGTATAAACCAGAACGCCTTCTATTTCCCAACGAACTACAAGTCAAACATTACCTGGAAGTGGTAGCTCGTATCTGCAACATTCCCAAACGAGAGATAGAAACGGCCGTTCACCAGGCTCTCTCACAAGTAGATTTATTGCCCGCTGCCCACAAAAAAATTAAAGATTGTTCCAAAGGAATGCGGCAACGGTTGGGGCTGGCACAAGCTCTCATCGGCAACCCACCCCTGTTGTTGTTAGATGAACCTTCCAACGGCCTCGACCCAAGCGGACAGACAGAAATGGGGCAAATCATTCAATCCTTGCACGCCGCAGGCAAAACCATCATCCTCAGTTCCCACCAGCTTCACGAAGTAACAGCCATCTGCTCCCGCCTGGTCATCCTACACCGTGGCCAGGTACATTACCAGAACAGCATGGCCCAGGCCTTAGCCACCCGGCCGCACACCATCATTCGTGTAGATCGGCCGTTGGGCGTGGTGGGGGATGCCTTCCGCACCTGGCATCCAGGCATCCAAATACATGGAGACATATTGACCATTCATAACGAAGCAATGGGGTTACGTCGCCACATCTTAAAAGCCATCCTCCAGGCAGAGTTCGACATTCTGCATGTAGAGCAAAAACATACCACACTGGCAGAAATTTACGCCGAGGCAGTGCAATGACACAACGGGTATTTGCGTTAACTGGTTACTTTTTATACTCTCTGCTGTTTTCCCTCACAGGTCTTTTGTACGCAGTGTTATCGCTGGTTTTCTGGCGCATCTTTTTCGACCCATCCCAGGGAACCCCACACGGCGATTATTACGTATTGGTATTGGGTATCTTTGGCGCAACGGCCAGCTTCTTGATCGCCTTGAGCGTCTCCGCCAGAGCCAACCAATCCATCCATTACCCCCTGGTCGTGCGTTTACCCAGTCGGGTGGAGTATTTAACGGCCGTTCTCCTCAGCACCTTCCTCTTTGCCACCCTACTACAACTCACCATAGCCCTGCTCTCCCTGGTGCGCGGGCCACAACTCACCGTTGCCTACACCCTGGAAATCCCCCCCGTCTGGTTCGCTGTCAACATTTTAGCCGCCGTTTTAGCCCTCAACGCCTCCGATTTTGTCACCAACGGCTGGTCAAGAGTCTATGTATTTGGCCTGCTGGCAATTTTTCTCTTTGGGCAAGGCATTGGCAACCCCACCCCCGGAAGCGGCTGGGCGCAACGCCTGAACACCTGGGCCTTTAGCCTCAGCAGTCGTGGCTGGCTCAACGCCGGGCAATCCCTCACCCGCCTCAGCGATTGGTTAAACAACGGCGGCGACGAAAAACTGGGCAACTTCTTTGGCTCCCCCTTCTGGCCCTTCCACGCCATTGCCGATGCCACCATCGCTGGTTTTTTCACACCCACCCAAGCCCTGGCCCCGGCAATTTTGCTCATCTACGCTACCATCCTGTTTTTGTTGGCAGCCAGATTTTTTGCCACAAAGGATTTACAGTTTACGGAGTAACTATGGAATGTTGGCACTGTGAACGTCCAGCACACGCCGTGTGCAAATTTTGTGGTCGAGGGGTTTGCAAAACCCATACTAAAGAGATGCCATATGTGATTCACACCTACCGCACCTCCACCGGCACCTATAAAGCCATCGTCGTTGCTGGCGCGGTCTATTGCGGTGTCTGCAAACCCCAACAAGACCCCGTGATCCTGACAAATATGGAGTAGAAAGTTTCGAGTTTCGAGTTTCAGGTTTCAACTTTTCAGAACTGAGATTGAAGATTGGTTCAATCTCCAATCTCCAATCTCTAATCTCTTCTAAGTTATTTAATCCGCGTTCCCATACGCTTAACATTTCTCCCCATGCCTACCCGCCTCTTTTTTTTTGCGCTACTAACGCTCCTGCTACTCTCCTCCGCCTGTGCCTTGTTAAACGACACAGACAATTCCCCCAACACCACCCCGGTTCCCAGCCCACAAACTGTTGCCGCCACCACCCTCGCCCCATTGGTGCCTGCCACCCCCACCACACCCCCTGAAACGGCCGTTTCGCTCATTGTGTGGATTCCCCCAGAATTGATGCAAATGAACCCCGAAGAATCGGCCGTTTTGCTGGCCCAAATCAGCGAATTTGACATCAACCGGGCAGACATCTCCATCACCGTCGAACAAAAACCGGTCAACGGCGAGGGTGGCATTTTGAGCTATCTACGCGCCGGGCAAAAAGTAGCCCCCGCCATTTTGCCCGACTTAATCGCCATCCCCAGCGACCAGCTAACTATGGCGGCAGAAGACGGTTTGATTTTCCCATTAGATGGGTTAGTCAACAATGCTGCCCTGGAAGATTTGTATCCAGCTGCCCAGGTAATGGCTTATTCGGAGGGGCAACTGGTGGGATTCCCCTTTGCTTTCACCAACCTGCCCCATCTGGCCTATAACAACAGCATCATCACCGACACCATCCCCCTCACCTGGGGAGAACTTATCTCCGACACCACCCACCCCATGATTTTGCCTGCCGCCGGTCATGAAGGAGCTAAACTTCTATTGCAGTTATACCTGGCGGCCGGGGGCACGTTAATCAATGAAGCAGGTCGCCCCGCCTTGCAGGTTGCCCCGTTAACAGTTGCCCTGGAGCAAATCAGCCAGGGGCGCGGCAGCGGGTTCATTTTGTCCCAAAGCAGCAACACCACCAGTCTGGCCGACTCCTGGCAACTATTTCAAACAGTAACGGCCGTTCATACCCTCACCAGCAGCGACCAATTTCTGCACGAACGCAGCGACAGCCTGCCCGTTGGTTTCACCCCCATCCCCGGCCTGAGTGCCCCCCTGGTGCCGTTGGTAGATGGTTGGGCCTGGGCCATCAGCACCGCCGAACAAACCCACCGGCCCATGGCAGTGGAACTCATGATGGCCTTGATCAGCCCACAAAACCTGGGTAACTGGAGTTTGCAACACCACACCCTACCCACCAGCCGCGCCGCTTTTGACCAATGGCCGGAGGATGATGCGTATGTAAGATTTATCCGTCAAGAGTTGGAACTGGCCCAATTTACCCCCATCCCCAACAACAGCCCCATTTTAACCGTCCTGGAAAACGCGATTTTTAACGTTGTATCCCTCACCCAACCAGCCAATGTAGCGGCCGAAGAGGCAGTGGCCGCCCTGCAACCGTAATGACCACCCCCCGGTTCCGTGCCGCCCGGCAAGATGTCGCCCAGTTGATGCAAACAGCCCTGGTAGCCGCCGACCCACAAACGGCCGTTCACCATCACCTGCACCGCAACGGCCGTATTTTGTCAGTCGGCCACTTCACCTACCCACTCGACCAGGGAAACGTATACCTGATCAGTGCTGGCAAAGCCGCCCTGCCCATGGCCCAGGCCACCCTGGACATCCTGTCATCACTGTCCAGTAACCAGTATCCAGTCATCAGTAGAGAGTTACCCAAAGAAATGGTTCCTCAAAAACCTGATGCGGGTTTACAAAAACCTGTCATCACTGGCCTTGTCATCCCCAAAAAAACCTCTTCCCCTTCGCCCTTCGCCCCTCGCTCCTCTTCCCCTTCGCCCCTCACCCTCCTCCCCGCCGCCCACCCCATCCCCGACGAAAGCAGTGTCGCTGCGGCAACGGCCGTTAAAAACCTGCTACAAACCACCACCGCCAACGACCTGGTACTGTGCCTCATCTCTGGGGGCACTTCTGCCCTGCTCACACGCCCCCTCATACCCCTGGCCGATTGGCAAACAGTATCACACCTGCTCTTGCGAAGTGGCTGCACCATTCAAGAATTTAACACCGTGCGCCGCCAACTGGACGAAGTAAAAGGGGGCGGGCTGGCCCGTTGGGCCGCCCCGGCCGCCTGCCTCACGCTAATTTTGAGTGATGTCGTGGGGAATCCACTCCCGTTTATTGGCAGCGGCCCCACCGTACCCGGCAATGACACCCCGGCCGATGCCCTGGCCGTGTTGCAGCGTTACCAGGTAGCAGAACAGTTGGAAACGGCCGTCTGGCACACCCTTCAGAAACAGTTGCAAGTGGCAGGTACCAGGTTCCAAGTTCCAACCACCCCCGCCCCCTACCACTGGATTGTTGGGGATGTGCGGCAGGCAGCCGAGGCAGTGGTGGCAAACGCCACTTCCCTGGGGTTTACGGCTCACTTACTCACAGCCCAATTAGAAGGAGAAGCACGAGAAATCGGCCGTTTTGCTGCCGCGCTCGCCAAAGATGCCCCACCCAATCACTGCCTGGTGCTGGGTGGCGAAAGCAGTGTCACCGTGCGCGGGCAGGGGCAAGGTGGGCGCAACCAGGAAATCGCCCTGGCTGCTGCCATTGCCCTGGATGGCTGGCCCGGCCGGGTGGTTGCCAGTTTTGCCAGCGACGGGGAAGATGGCCCAACTCCGGCCGCCGGGGCCTGGATTACCGGACAAACAGCAGAATACGGCCGTTCCCTCGGCCTCGACCCCCTCCTTTCCCTATCCCAAAACGATAGTTACACCTTTTTCCACACCTTCACCTCCCCCCCAGCCACCGTTGGCGGCTTATTACAAACCGGGCCAACCGGCACCAACGTCAACGACCTGCTTATCATTTTGCACTATTTAGAGTAAAATAAGGTCATGTCGCGTTAATCTTTAGCAACGGAGTACTCTTATGACTGTCAAATTTGGCACCGACGGCTGGCGCGCCGTCATTAGCGAAACCTTTACCTTTGGCAATTTACGCCTGGTCGCTCAGGCCATGGCCGACTTTATCCACGAACAAAACGGCCCCACCCCCACCGTTATCATTGGCTTCGACACCCGCTTCCTCTCCGACCGTTACGCCGCCGAAGTAGCCCGCGTCATGGCCGCCAACAACATCACCACCTGGCTCTCCCGCGCCGACACCCCAACCCCTGCCATCAGTTATGCGGTCAAACAAAAACAGGCTACGGCTGGAGTCATGATTACCGCCAGCCACAACCCACCCCGCTACAACGGCGTAAAACTAAAAGCCAACTACGGCGGCAGTGCCACCCCCACCCAATGCCATCGGGTAGAACAACTGCTAGAAAAAAACCTCTCGACAGCTCGTGGCCCCAACCTGATGGACTTTGACCAGGCGTTACGCCAGGAACGTATCCGCAAATTTGACCCTGCCTGGGCCTACTACGAACACCTCAGCACCCTGGTAGACCTGGACATCATTTCCAGTGGCGAATTGCGAGTGGTGGCAGATGGTATGTATGGGTCTGGGCGGGGGGCGTTTGGTGAAGTGCTGGCGCGAGGGCGCACCCATGTGCATAACATTCGCGCCGAAATGAACCCCGGTTTTGGCGGCATTCACCCCGAACCCATCGCCAAACACCTGGGGCTGCTCATGTCTACCATGCAAGCCGGGCATTGGAGCGTGGGGCTGGCAACCGACGGCGACGCAGACCGCATTGGTGCAGTGGACGCTCACGGCAATTTTGTTGACCCACACCGCATTTTTGCCCTGGTTTTGCGTTACTTGTTGGAAAACCGGGGCTGGACAGGCAAGGTTGTTCGCACTGTCTCCACCACACGCATGATTGACCGCATTGCCCAGGCACACAACCTGTCTCTGGTAGAAACACCCGTCGGTTTTAATCACATTGCGGATTTGATGCTGGCGGGTGGGGTGCTGATGGGTGGCGAGGAGTCGGGCGGCATGAGCATCCAGGGACACATTCCTGAAGGGGATGGGGTGCTGTTGGGGCTGCTGTTGCTGGAGGTGATGGCAGCGGCCCGTGCCCCCTTGCATGACATTGTGGCTGATCTGTTGGCGGCTTACGGCCCGGCGCAATATGCCCGCACGGATATGCAACTTTCTCGCCCGGTAGAGAAAAAAAGTCTGGTTAAGTTGTTAGTGGAGTCGGCCCCGGCGGCCATTGCCGGGGTGGCAGTGGAAGAGGTGCAAACGGTGGACGGGGTGAAGTATTATCTGGATGATGGTAGCTGGCTGTTAATACGGCCGTCTGGCACAGAACCCGTCTTACGAGTTTATGCCGAAGCCCCAAACGACGGCCGGGTGAAGGCTTTGCTCCAGTTTGGGCAGGACGTGGCAAATAAAGGGTAACCCGGATATGGAAGAAACTAGGGCGATTGCATATTCCGCGCCTGGCGAATAGAATTCGCGGCTACAGAGGCAAAGTCCACCTGCGTGGACTGGAAACAGCCGTTTTTAGTCGGCGTAGGCCGACTTCGCAACCGTTGGTGCAGTTTCTAACTGCTGTTCTTTTGAGTATGCAATCGCCCTCACCCCACCTGCCCGGTGGCGGCCAGGTAGTCGGTGTAACCGCCGGTAAACTCTGTCAGTTGCCCATCCTTGAGCTGCAAAACGCGGTCAACCACTTTGTCCAGAAAGTAGCGGTCATGGGAAATGACCAACACCGTACCCACAAATTCGTCCAATGTTTCCTCCAAAACTTCAATGGAGGCGATGTCCAGGTTATTGGTGGGTTCGTCCAGGATGAGCAAATTCGGCCGTTCCAGCACCAGTTTAGCCAGTTGCAGTCGGCTCCGTTCGCCGCCGCTTAAACGGCCGATTGGCTGTTGCATTTGGGCGTAGGTGTAAAGAAATCGGTTGAGAAAGGCCACAGCCACTTCCTGGCTCAGTGGGGCCGTGTGGCGAATGGTCTCAATCAATGTCTGGTGGTAATCCAACGTTTCGTGCTGTTGGGCGTAGTAACCAATTTTGCAGCTAGGGCCAATCTTGATTTGCCCACCAGCAACATTTTCCGGATCCAGTAGTTGTTTCAGCAAGAAGGATTTACCCGCCCCGTTTGGCCCCACCAATCCCACCCGTTCCCCGTGCCAGAGGGTAACATTGAGGCCATTGAACAGGATTCGGCCGTTTTCAAACTGTTGCTGCACATTCACCAACTCAATCACCTTGTTGCTGCCACGCCAGCCAGTTAGTTCCAGATTCATTCGTTTTGCTTCTGTCACCTTCTCAACTTTGTCCATACGATCCAACATTTTTTGGCGGCTGCGAGCCTGGCGAATGTGCCGTTCATCCACCACAATCGAAGCCCACAGTTCAAAACGGGCAATAGCCGCCTCAATGCGGGCGATTTCTTTCTGCTGGGCGACATAAAGCTGCTGTTGCCGCAAACGGCGAATTTGCCGTTCGGTGGCATAGGCGGTGTAATTGCCAATGTACAGGGTCAATTTACCTGCATCCAGTTCGGCAATGTGGGTGGCAATGCCATCCAATAAGTAACGGTCGTGCGAAATGATGATCACACACCCTTTATAACCATTGATAATCTGTTCCAACTGTTGTTTGGCTTCCAGGTCTAAATGGTTGTCTGGTTCATCCAATAACAGCAGTTCTGGCTGCTGCACCAACAATTTTGCCAGCAAAACCAGCTTCTTTTGTCCACCACTCAAAAACGTAGCGGGTAGCTCCCACTGCTCTTTGGGAATACCCACTTGCGTGAGAGCTTCCTTCAAACGGCTTTCATAGCTGTGCCCGCCCAGTTGTTCATATTGGATGAGTAGCTTTTCGTGGGCTGTGACAACTTTATCCAGGGAAGCCGGGTGATTAAAAACGGCCGGATCGCCCATTTTTTGTTCTAATTGGTGCATCTGGTTTTCCAGGGTAACAATTTGGGGAACGGCCGTTAATAACTCCTGCCACACTGTTCGTCCAGGCGACAAATCTGGCTCCTGTTCCAATCGCCCCCAGGTTAATCCCGATTTACGAAAGATATTGCCAGAATCGGCCGTTATTTCTTGTGCCACCAGCTTGAGCAGAGTAGATTTACCTACCCCGTTCGGCCCCACCAGCCCCACCCGTTGTCCGTTTTGAATCTCCCAGCTCAACTCGGTAAAAATCGGCCGACTGGCTAATGAAACCGTTACCTTGTCCAGATTGATAATAATTTCTGCCATAAATCACCCCTTACAAAACAAAAAAGCCGAGACGTTACACGCCTCGGCTTCAAATCCCACTTACCAACTTTACATAACAATCAAACGGGAGGCGCGTTTAAGAAGGCGCGCCCTGTCCCAGACCCAAGCTGGGTTGTCCGTAAAGGTTGTTGTGTAGTTCCTTGCCAAAATAACATAGTTACCAGCATACTCGATTTTGCAAAATTGGCAAACAGCATCTACCGTTGCCGTCGTCGTTCTCGTCGTTCACGGGTGGCAGGATCGGCCGTTTCTGTCCCTGGTATCGGTTGTGGCCGATTGGCAGCAATCCAGGTCATACAGTTTTCATCGTTGCCATTCATCACGTTGGCCGCCATGATGGCCTGTTTAATCTCATGTTCAATTGGGTTGGTAATGGCGGATGTCAGCCCGGCCGCTATCGCCATCGCCAAAAAGGTACCATTTAACGGTGGGCGGTTGGGCAAGCCAAACGATACATTGCTGGCTCCGCAACAAGTATTTACCTTTAGCTCATCGCGGCATCGGCGCACAATCTCAAACACCTGTCGCCCGGCGTAACGCATCGCCCCAATAGGCATCACCAGCGGGTCAATTAACACATTCTCCCTGGGAATGCCATAATCCATCGCCCGTTCCACAATCTTTTTCGCCACCGCAAACCGCACGGCCGGGTCTTCAGAGATGCCCGTTTCGTCGTTGGAAATGGCAATTACCGCCGCCCCATACTTTTTGACCAGTGGCAATACCACCTCCAGCCGTTCTTCTTCGCCTGTCACCGAGTTTAACAACGCTTTGCCTTCATACGCTGCCAATCCACTTTCCAGGGCCGCCACGATGGAGGAATCAATGGAAAGCGGCACGTCCACCACCGATTGCACAATTTTGATGGCACGGGCCAAAATGGCGGGTTCATCAGCCAGGGGGATGCCAGCGTTCACGTCTAACATGTGCGCCCCCGCTTCTACCTGCGCGATAGCATCTTTGATTACTCGCTCATAATTACCTGCGGCCATTTCGGCGGCTAACAGTTTGCGGCCAGTGGGGTTAATCCGTTCACCAATGATGGTAAACGGCCGATCCGGGCCAATAATCACGGTTTTTGTTTTTGAGCTAATTACTGTTTCTGTCATATTTGCCTTTCCAAGTCCGGCGATCAATCGCCGGACTAAAAACCACGCCTGGTGAACCAGGCTTGCCATTCAC
>CAZPEJ010000147.1:0-9545 GCA_964585465.1 uncultured Ardenticatenaceae bacterium | reverse complement strand
GCCGCACATTTCCATGGGCATACTGCAACATACCTTCCAGCAAATAAACCAACCCCTGCCCACCCGAATCCACCACCCCCGCCTGTTTCAGTACCGGCAATTGCTCCGGGGTACGTTCCAATGCCTGTTGGCACCGTTCCAGCACCCGTTCCAACACAAAACGTAAATCTACACTTTTGCGGGCAGCATCTTTGGCTTCCTGGGCACCCTCTTTAATGATGGTCAAAATCGTTCCTTCCACCGGGCGCATCACCCCACCATAGGCGGTATCGGCCGCTTCCTGAAAAGCGTGCGCCAACCCCTGGGCATCAAACGTTTCTTTGTCTTTCAAACTTTTGGCAACCCCGCGCCAAATCTGGCTCAAGATAACCCCCGAATTGCCCCGCGCCCCCATCAAAGCCCCATGCGACAACTCGCCCGCCATTTTGCCCACCTGCAATTCCTGGCTATTTTGAATACGGCCGTAAGCGGAACGCATGGTCAACAACATATTTGTCCCCGTATCTCCATCGGGTACCGGAAAAACATTCAAAGAATTGACATGCTGATGATTTTTTTCCAGCCAAAATAACCCCGCCTGAGCCAGTTTGCGTAGCTGTAGCCCATTACATTGCAGCCATTTTTGTGGCACTGGGGGTGCCTCACTGTTGTTATATTCTGTCACCTTCTCCCTCTTTCTTAATAGTTATCCACGTTTTAGATATTGCTGGAGATTCGAGATTGGTAATCTCTACTCTCCAATCCCCCCTATTCATCCTCCCCATCTCACTTCTCTTTACTTTGCCTTAAACCCTGCACATACACATTCACGGCTTCAACCGGCAACCCTAACGATTTTTCCACATGGAACTTAACCGTATGTTGGATACTTTCGGCCACCGCCCGAATCCGCACCCCATACTCCACAATCACGTAAACATCAATCACAATCTGATTATTTTCCAGGGATATTTCAATGCCCCGTTTGCTCTCGCGGGAGAGCATATTGGCAATCCCATTCACCAGGTTCTTGCTAGACATGCCCACCACCCCGTAACATTGGTTAATCGCCTGGCTGGCAATGGTGGCAATGGTCGCCGGTGAAATATCAATCGTTCCTTGTGTTTCTTCTCGAATAGGCATACTTTCTCCCAACGTACCTACTCAGCCCCTCTGGAAACAAACGATGTTTTAACCCCAATCTGCATGGGCCGTTAGAAATAAAAACGTTGTTTGTCTGAATAGATACAAAATTTGCAAAAAATGACTACCTGCGTATAATTTTACACGCTTTTAATGAAATCTAGCGACCTCAAATGGTCGCTTTTAATTTGTCTGGGCGAGGTGAGATTATGGCAAAATGTGAAATCTGCGGCAAGGGTCCATTATTTGGTCACAACGTCAGCTTTTCGGAACGGAAAACGAATCGTCAGTTCAAACCCAATATCCAACGGGCTACCTTTCAAGAAGGTGGGCGCAAAGTTCGGAAATATGTTTGTGCGCGTTGTTTGAAAACGGCCGGTAAAGGTTAATGCTCCGCCGCAAACCACATAAAGGACGCAAAGTTTGAAAAGGCTTTGCGTCCTTTGTGTTTATGCCGTATTAGGGATTGGCGATTAGAGATTTGTTGATTTCCAATCTCCAATCTCAAGTAAGGAAGCTGTAGCCGGGATAATGCTCATTAAAACGTTTTGTGCCCCAGCTTGTAACAAGGCGTGACGAACGGCCGTTTCCCTCTCCACCTCCACCAACGTAATCATATTTCCCCCTCGCCCGGCCCCGCTTAATTTTGCCCCCAACGCCCCGGCCTGTTGTGCCGCCCGCACAAGCCTCTCCAATTCTGGCGCGGAAACGGTCATCTTTTGCAAAAGTAATTGATTTTCGTTCATTAAACGGCCGATCTCCACCCCATTCCCTTGTTCAATTGCTGCCCTGGCCGCCTGGGCAATCTGCCCACACCCATCAAAAAGAGCCTCAAAACGGGCGGGTTCTGCCTGCCATTGACGGCGCACATCCCCCACCACCTCCTTCGTCAGGCTGCGTACCCCTGTATCTGCCACCAGCAACCGCAAAGGTGCCCCAATCGAAAAAGGTTCAATGTGGTTTTGAGGCTGCTGGCGCACAAAATAAACAGGCTGCTCATAAGCTACCACCGTGTTGTCAATGCCACTCGGTGTGCCATGATGCAGCTTTTCCACCTGATACGCCAGGCTAGAAACCCACTGCGGGGTTGGTTTTTGCCCCAGATAGAGGGCCAGGGCACGAATGACAGCCGCCGCAATGGCCGCCCCGCTGCCCAGGCCACTGGCGATGGGGATGTCGCTGGTGGCGGTGATGATCATATCGGGGAGTTGCGGTAATGTCAGGGTTTGTTGCACCAGGCGAACGGCCGTTGCCAAAGCATCATCATCAGGTGCATCCAGCAACGAAAGATGTGTGCCGAGTTGGGGAGCAACCAAATGTACACCCGGCTGTGGGTTGGGTTGAATAACGGCCGTTGCCCTCACCTGTGATAAAGGAGCAGCAATGGCTGGACGGCCGTATACTACGGCATGTTCACCAAATAAAATAATTTTCCCAGGGGCAGTTGCGGTCATCACAACAGGGCTTCCCCCCTCATCCCATCCACCTGGGCATCAAACAGCCGCGTGGGCAGAATCCGGTTTTGTAAATTGACCCCATACCCCATCACCCGAATGTAATTATCGGTATGACCACTCCAGCGCAGCCCATTCTCGTCTGCCCCCACCACCGATTCCCACAACACGGTGGCCTGTTGCTCTTCATGTTGGCGATGAAAATTGAGGCTGAGGGTGCGCCCCAGTTCAATCATGCGTTGAGTGCGTTCCCGTTTGACAGGGCCAGGAATTTGGTGGGGCATCACAGAAGCGGCCGTTCCGGGGCGTGGGCTGTAGCTAAAAACGTGCAACCGCGAAAACTGGATTTCTGCTACATACGCCATACTTTCGGCAAATTCCGTTTCCGTTTCACCAGGAAAACCCACAATCACATCGGTACTCAAATTCAGGTCAGGCAGGTTGGCACGGGCAGCCTCCACCAGGCGGCGAAAAGTGGCCTGGTTGGTGCGGCGGGCCATCCGGCGCAAAATTTTGTCGCTGCCCGACTGCAACGGCAGGTGTAAATGGGGCATCAGGCGGGGGTTTTGCCACAAACGGAAAAAATCAGGGTCAATGTCCCAGGGTTCTAACGAAGAAAGACGCACTCTGGGAATGTCGGTGTGATGCAAAATGGCGGCTACCAGCTCATACAGCCCATGTTGGTTTCCCAAATCGTGCCCATAACTGCCCAGATGAACACCTGTTAAAACGGCTTCCTGATACCCGGCAGTGGCGGCAGTTTGAATTTCTGCCACTACATCCCCCAGATGACGGCTTTGAGACGCGCCTCTTGCCAGGGTGGTGACACAAAACGTGCATTTGTTGTCGCAGCCGTCTTGCACCTTGATAAAGGCACGAGTACGGCCGATTGTGCCGGGGTGAATGTCTCGTTGGAATGGCTCTTGTTCATACAGAGGCAGGTCAACAGAAGGGGCGGGAGCCAATCGTTGTACCAGGTGGGGTTTTTCGCGGTTATTCACCACCCGGCTCACCCCCGGTAACTGGCTCAATTCTTGTGGGGCCAGCGTGGCGTAACAGCCGGTGAGAACAATTTGGGCCTGGGTGTTTTGGCGATGAAAACGGCGGGTCAGGGTGCGTGCGTCGCGGGCAGCTTCGGCGGTTACGGCACAGGTATTGAGGATGATGGTATCAGCAACGGCCGAATCTGTTACCACCTCATGCCCCCCGGCCACCAACTGCCGGGCCATTGTTTCAATTTCGCTCTGGTTCAGCCGGCAACCAATCGTATCTAAAAATACTCTCATGCACCCGATTTTAGCTGGATTGCCTGGAAACAAAAAACCGAGTTTTCGGGAAAAACTCGGTCTTGTGATTGGAAAACTCGGTTTTGCTGTTACTTTATGCGTCGGCTCAAAGCTCCTTCGCGCCGACTGCTGTTCATAAACATAGAGGCGGGTAGTTTGAAGCCATGATTTTTCAGGTGGTCTTCGCGCGAGGGGCGTACCCCGCCAGAGACAAATTCGCCCTGGAGTTTGCCATCCACTTCCCCGGTTTCTTCAAAACGGAAAATGTCTTGTAAAACGGCCGTATCCCCCTCCAACCCGTTCACCTCTGTAATGTTAATCACCTTACGACTGCCATCACGCAGGCGGGCCTGCTGCACAATCAAATCAATCGCCGAAACAATCTGCTTCCGCACCACTTGAATGGGCAACTCCATACCCGACATCAACACCAACGTCTCTAAACGGGAAATGGTATCACGGGGTGTGTTGGCATGAATGGTGGTCAGGCTGCCATCATGCCCGGTATTCATCGCCTGCAACATATCCAACGCCTCGCCGCCACGACACTCCCCAATCACAATTCGTTCCGGCCGCATTCGCAACGAGTTAATCACCAAATCACGAATTGTGATATGGCTGTCACCAGCGCGGGCGGGTTTTTTCGTCTCCAACCGCACCACATGTCGCTGCAACAGGCTCAATTCGGCCGCATCTTCAATGGTAACAATCCGGTCGTGTTCCGGGATAAAACCAGATAACACATTCAGCAGGGTCGTTTTACCAGAGCCAGTGCCACCGGCAACCACGATATTAAATTTAGATACCACACACGCCTGCAAAAAGTCAGCCATATCCTGGCTCAAGCTGCCAAACCGCACCAGGTCTTGTATACCCAGCGGGCTTTTGGAAAATTTGCGAATGGTGATGTTGGGGCCATCAATGGCACAAGGGGGTATCACGGCATTTACACGAGAGCCATCTGGCAGGCGGGCATCCACCAGTGGGGAGTCACGGTCTACGTATCGGCCAAGGGGTTTGATGATTTTGTTAATGACACGCAACACATGGTTATCATCTACAAATCGGACGGGGGCTTCTGAGATACGCCCTTTTTGTTCGATAAAGATGAGGTCTGCGCGATTGACCATGACTTCAGAAATGGAATCTTCGTTGAGCAGTTTCTCAAGGGGGCCAAAACCCAGGATTTCGTCTACTAACTCCTCAAAAAAGCACCGTTCTTGCGCTGCTGCAATGTTGAGTTTGGCGTGTTGTCGGGCGATTTGATAACGCTCTTGAATCAACTGGAGCATCTGTGGGGTTCGCTCCATTCCTCCTTTGGTTGGCAGGGAAGCCTCGATCTTTTCTGCCAGCCAGAGCCGCATTTTTGCCAGTTCAGGGTCGTAAGAACCGGCCGTTGCCGGAACCTTGTTGGGTGTCATCCGATTACCTCATATTTATCACGATTCAAGTGAGATTTGGAACACAGAGAAACACGGAGGAAACAGAGAGAAAATAGGGCAGGTTTTGATTTTTACCTCTCTGTGAATCTCTGTGTCTCCTCCGAGAAATTCTGCGTCACGTCATATCTATACTTCACTAAGGGCATCAACTAACATTTTCATTGAGATTGGAGATTGGAGATTGGCAAATCTCTAATCCCTTTCAGTAGAGTGTCAATTTATGACTTTACGCGGTATACATTCTGGTTAATTATAGGAGAGGTGTTGCGGGGTCAGTATAGCCTGTTCTTACCATTTTCGTCACAATGTCTACCTGTCCGCCTCTCGCCAATTCCACAAAATCGTGATAAGTTAGCCAGTAGTGAAGGAGTTATGCGTCAAAAACACCTGTTTGTTCTTTTGATTTTTGTTGGATTGGTACTGGCAACGGCCGCTTGCAGTACCCCCGCCCCACCTGATTTACCACCGGACGAGATTGTGCAACGGTCGGCTGACCGAATGAATAATCTGAGTGGCTTTCACTTCCGCATAGACCGCACTGGTGCCCCGGCTTACCTTGACCCGGACAACACTTTCTCTTTTCGCAGTGCCGAGGGGGATTATGTGTCACCGGATCGGTCAAGGGCATTGGTCAAAGTGATTGCCCCTGGGCTGGTGACCCAGGTGAGTGTGGTGAGTGTGGGGGAAGTTCAATGGCAAACCAATGTGTTGACCGGGCAGTGGGAGGAGTTACCCCCGGATCAAGGGTTTAATCCTACCTCTCTATTTGACGATAACATCGGGTTACAAGCTATTTTGCTGTCTGACCTGTCTGATTTGCAACTGGTGGGCACGGAAAACATCGAAGATGGGGCGGCTGGGTTGTTTTATGTGGTTACGGGGGAGTCGGCCGGGGAGCGTTTGTTTGATATGAGCAATCTGTTAATTGGCCCAGAATCTGTACAGGTGAAACTATGGATAGCCCCCGAAACTTTTGAGCTGCACCGGGTGTTGGTAACGGAGCCTGTTCCTGGGGAGACAGAACCGAGTGTTTGGCAGGTTGATTTTTCTAATTTTGATGAGGTGGTAGAGGTTGTGCCACCGGTGGGGGAGAGTGGACAGTGAGTAGTGAACAGTGGACAGTGAACAGTGGACAGTTTGGGTGCTGAATACTGCGATAAGGGGGTGTGATGAAAAAAGGGTTGCAAGTGGCTCTGGCGGGGGTCGTGGGGCTGGTGGTGGTAGCAGGAGGGGTGTTGTGGGCTGATCCTTTTGGTTGGCGGCTGTGGCAACGGTGGACAGGGGGGTATGATGCAACAATTACGGCCGTCCCGCGCAACAGCACGGCTTATGTAGGTCTGAATCTGCTGAACGTAGACCAGGAGCGACTCGGAGAACTTGTTTCAGCCTTTGCCGATAGTCAACCAGATACCCCCGCTTCACTGGCGGAACTGGATCAACAAATGGTAAGAACGTGGGGGATTTCTCTGGATAATGACATACGCCCCTGGTTGGGGCAATATGCCGGGTTCGCGTTGTTAGATGTGGTAGAAGAAATCCCAGGACAGCCTGTTATCACCTGGGTGGGGATGGTGGAAAGTTTAGACCAGGTAGCGGCGGATGTGTTTTTACAAAAGTTACAGGATGTATGGGCTAACAAAAATGGGTTAACGGCCGAATCTCGAATATACAAAGGGATTTCATTGACGGTGTTTGATGGGTTGGTTTTCGGCCGTTCTGACAACCTGGTTTTGTTTGCTTCCAGTGAGGATGGGATAAAAGAGGCGATTGAGACCCAGGGGGAAACATCGTTGGCAGATTCGGCCGTTTATCAGGAAGCTGTGAATCAGTTGCCGGAGGAACGAATGTTGACGGTTTTTTTGAACGGTAGCCAATTGCGGGAGTTGTTGACTGTTTCGGCGGCGGGTTTGAGCATCACCAATCCTGGTAATTTTTTGTCACCAGGTATCGAAGGAACGGCCGTTGCTCTGTTACTCACCGAAACCGGGGTTCAGATAGATGCTGTCACTTTGTACAACCCAGACAGACTTTCTGCTACTCATGAGGAGATTCTACAGACACCGGTTGAAGAGGAAACGGCCGTTTTTTTCCCTGCCAATACCATTGCCTATCTGACGGGGTTGCGGCTGGATGTGTTATGGGAAAATTACCGCGATGCCTTCATTGCTGAAACAAGCGAAGCAGATTTTGCCGATTCAATGGCCTTGTTTGCCGATGAGTTTGGGTTGAATCCAGATCGTGACCTTTTTCCATTGTTAGATGGCACAACTGCTTTGGGGGTATTGCCGGTAACAAATGGAGGGGTGGGTGTAACGGCCGTTATTCACACCACCCAACCTGGCGCATTAACAACCACCCTGGAAACCTTTTCCGCCACCGTTGGCAACCCACAAACAGGTATTGGTACTGTCACCCCCATCACCAGTAATGGTGCCCCCGGATACCAACTAGAATCGGTTTTGTTTCCGGGTTGGGCTGTGGTATATGGGTTACAGCAGGAGTACCTGTTCATTGGCAGCGAACCAGCCGCTGCGGCCGCTCTTCTCTGGCAAAACCAACCCTCTTTAGCCAACCACCCCCCTTACCAACAAATCTGGCAAACCTTTCCAGCCGACATGCAGCCTGTCGGGTATGTGGATGTGGATGGGTTGGAACCCCAATTAAACAGTGAGAATATCATGATAGATATTACCTGGTTGCAACCTGTTTCCACAATCGTCCTGACGGGAAAAACGGCCGAAAACAGCACCATTTACTCTCTACATGTATCCATACCCTGACATTCATACCTGCAAAACAGACTTCTCGACCAACATTTGCGCCCCGTCGCGCAACCACTACAATTACAGAATATACCATTAAACAGTTTAAACTTTTAATATGCAGTCAAGTAATAACTCCACTATTAAAGTGCCATTCAACTTGCCTTTATATCTTATCCTGATCAGTCATCTGCTCATGGCAGGAGTTTTCGCCTGGCTCATTCCTCCATTTGAAGGGCCCGACGAACGGCAACATTTCGCTTACATTGAGTGGCTCGTTGAAAAAAATGGGTTTCCGCCCCAGGGCACAGCCGCATGGGACACTGACATGAAACAGGAAGCTGGTCAGCCCCCTTTTTATTACTTACTGGCCTCTATTCCTGCTCGTTTAGTGGGCGTTTCAAATCCGCGTGTTATCTACCGCCCCAACCCTTACTTCCCAGGCCCTTTGCCACGAACCACATTGGACAACGACAATTACGCCATCCACCACCCAAATGACACGGCCGAATTACGGGGAGGCTGGCTGGCATTTTATTTAGCTAGAGGGGTTACTCTAATGATGAGTACACTCTTAATTGCTGCTGTCTATGGCTTCGCCAGAGAGGTTATTCCCACCAATCCTGCAATTGCACGAGGAGCTGCCCTGTTAACAGCTTTTACCCCTCAAGTACTCTTTATCGGCAGTATGGTATCAAATGACATTCCTGCATCGGCTTTTAGTACTCTCACCCTCTGGTTCTTGGCAAGATTACTCCGCCAGCCGAAACCCTCTGCTTATAAAATGGGTGCATGGATCGGAATCACCTGGGGGTTAGCAACCTTAACAAAGATCAGCACGTTGATTTTAGGTTTACCCATTGTTCTGGCTCTATTTTGGTTGTGGGGATCGGGGCGTTATTCACTAAAAACCTTTTTATTGACCAGTATTAACAGTGGCATAGGATTTTTAATCACGTCTGGTTGGTGGTTTGTCCGTGTTTGGTGGTTATATGGTTCCCCTTTGGGATTAGAGACTCATGATCTGGCTCCCTGGGCAATGAGTAATCAGTCAGAAATAGCATCAACGGTTGCTCGATGGTTGGATGTCGGCCGTTCTTATTGGGTGGCTCTGGGTTGGGGTACAATCCGACCATCGGAATGGGTTTATGATGTTTTTCTGATCTTGGGTGTATTCGCCGTGATTGGAATCGTATGGCGGGTTATTCAATGGTTTCGGGCAACCCCATCTCGCAATTACCATTCACTCTTGTTATGGATTTTGCTGCTGGCTGGCGTAGTCGCCAATGTCATCTTCTTAGAAGTGTGGATGCATCGGGTCATTGCTCCATACGGCCGTTTATTATTCCCCGTTATTGCTATTATCAACGTATGGCTTGTCGCAGGTTGGCATACTTTACACCCTAAACTACCCTGGGTAGGATATTTTTTTTTCATTTGATTAACACTAAAAAATACCTTCACATTAAAAACCTCTGC
>CAZPEJ010000146.1:2205-9552 GCA_964585465.1 uncultured Ardenticatenaceae bacterium | reverse complement strand
CAACCTGAAGAGCTACCTCCCCCCCTGGACATGCCCTTGCCCCCCCGTGTTACCACCATCGCCCCCAAAGGGCACGAAGCAGATGCCACTTACGTCTTAGACGATTTGCCAGTAGCTCCACCCGCCCGTTTAGATAGCTACAACCAACCCCGTCCTGTTTCTACTGTTGAACGGGATTTTTCCCAAGTGCCACGCCGCCCCATTGTGCCAGGGGCCGGAGGGGCCGAACGCCCCAACAGGCTGCCATTTTCGTGGAAACAAATTGCTGCTGTGGCACTCATCCTGGTGGCAGTAGTGGCTGCCCTGCTGGTGTGGCAAGGGTTTGGTGGGGGGGATGAACCAGAAGCACCAACGATAACGGCCGTTCCTACCACCCCCATACCAGACGGAGACCAACTCACAGTCTTGCTGCCTGCGGCCGATGCCCGCTACCAACTGGATGAGGGAGCAGAAACCAACCTGCCTGCTGATAACCTGCTCTGGCCGACGGCGGTTAAAACCCTTCACTTGACCACTGGCAACTCCCCCACCGGTCTAAACCTGCCAGATGGCACAGCCTTGTATCTGAACGCCAACAGCGACATCGAAGTTGAACGGCATGTAGACGGGTTGACGCTGGCCTTAAAAGCAGGTCAGATGAGCATTGAAACGGCCGATTCCCCCTTGATGATTAAAACACCACCCGGCACAACCGCCCAGGCCGAGGCGAACACCCAACTAGGTGTGAGTTACACCGAAGTTCCTGTTTTTTCCTTTGATGCAGACTGTTTTGTCGGTGCCTGCCAGGTCAACGACATTGAATCCAGTCAATCGTTAACGGCCGAAGAAGGGGCTTCTCTGGATGGTGGCACGTTGGTCAAACGGCCGATTCGTTACGAACTTTATCACCAATTTGTCCCCGGCATGGCGGCCCCCACCGAAACCCCCATACCACCCACCGCCACACCCACACCATCCCCCACCATCACCCGAACACCCACCCCAGAGGCCACACCCACTGAAACACCTACTGAAACCCCCACCCCTACCCCAACAGCAGCCACCAACGTGAACTGTTTCAGAATGGTCGCCCGGGCCGACGGGAACGAACTACATCTACACTGGTTAGAATCCCGCTATAATCTTGATTACTTCTTCCTCACCGTCAGTAGACAAGGGCAACCCCCAGTCGTTTCGCGGCAAAAAGTAGAATTTGAAGACCCCAGCCGATACTTTGCCATCACCAACGATAAATTAACGGCTGGCACCTATAATTATTCAGTCGAAGGGTTTAGTGCTCGCAACAACCTGTTGTGTCGAGCCAATGGCACGTTTAAGTTCCCACCCTAATCAATTGAATACTGTTTACCGTTTACTGTTCACGACTTACCAATCCTCAAGTGTAATCTTGGTGATACCAGGTTACTCCGTACCGTCGTAAAATATAAATGTCGGGCCATCTTTGCCAAATTGTAGCTGGCTACCGTTGCGAATCTTAACAGTATCACCTTCATCCAGGGTTAAACCATCTACAATAGTGCCGTTTGTACTGCGTTCGTCACTGATCCAATAACCACTTTCTCGCCGGATAATGTTGGCATGACGACGCGAAACCACATCATTATGAGGCATCTGGGATAAATTAATGGTGCATTCAGGAGTACGCCCAATCAGTGTCGTTTTTCCTCGACAGATAAAAACCTCTCCGGTGTCTGTGGATTGTAGATACACCTTGCCTGCCAGGTTAGATTGTGGTGCATTCAGCTCACCGGAACTGATATTGCCCTCCATCGTGCGTAACTCCAAAACTTCCCCATCAGCCACACCCGCCTGGGCTAGCGTTTCAAACGGCCGTATTACCACCCCCGACCCCTGCACACGTCCCACAAAATGGGTGCCGTCCACCGGTTTACCTTCCCGCCACACCAAACGATCCATCAAAATCGGGGCCAAAACAAACAATGGCACACTCACTGGCAACTCCAAGTCCGCTTCGTTTTGTTTATACCGTAAGGTGATAACGACATGTTCCATAACCTCCCTCCATAAAAACAACCCAACAACTTTAATCCCTTTATTTTATCAACTTTAACTTTAACAGGAGCGCATAAAATGACAACGTTACATTTTAATACAGATGCAGGTCGTCAGGCAGCCAGTATGATGGGCAATTGCCGCAGCAACGTAGAGGCTGAAATTAACAACCTCAAGAGTTATGTAAACTCATTGGTTCCTGGTGATTGGCAAGGCAATTCGGCCGTACAGTTCCAGAATGAATTTCAAACCTGGGAAGGGCAGCTAAGAACTTACCTGGATGCCTTAAGCAACTTGCAAAATCGGTTGAATAGCGAGATTGCCGCCTGGGAAGCAACGGCCGCTCAACTGTCTGGTTAATCCCTTACCACGTTCAAAAACCTGAATCCACCTTCATGAGCAAAACAAACAACGAATCACGCAACCAACACATTGTGCGCCCAGAAAATCGCCGCCGGGAACCTCTCCCCAAAGGAGAGGTGAAAATCCGCGCCCCCAAACCCCCTGGTTCAGTTCCGACTAAACCCAGCCTGATTTTGCTCCTGCCAACGGTGGGTGGCCCCATTTTTATGGGTGTCGCTTTAATGTTTAGTGCCAGTGGCGGGGTCAACCTCTTAGGGCTTGTCGGCATCGTCATCGGTTTGTTGTCGGGTGGGGTGCAATGGTGGAAATATCAGGGAGATCAACAGAAACATACTCAAGAAGCCAAACAGCGTGAAGAAAGTTATCGTGCCTATCTGAGCCAGGTTGAACAGCAACTAGAGGGGTATGCAGAACAACAACGCCGAATTGTCTGGCAAGAAAACCCCTCGGTTAACGAAATGATGAAACGGGCGGAAAAACAAGAAAACTTGTTGTGGGAACGGTTGCCAGATGATGATGATTTTTTGTCTTTGCGAGTAGGTACCAGCGATTTACCCCTATCGGTCGAAATCAAAGTCCCAGATGTAGACGAAGGTGATCCGTTGGTGCGGCGGGTTATCCAACTCAATCAAAACTTCTCCCGTTTACCAGATTTGCCTGTCACCAGCCACATCAAAACATTAGGCACGCTTGGGGTGCGCGGGCAACGGCCGGAAGAGTCTCTACAAATGGCCTATACCCTTATCACCCATCTGGTAACACACCACAGCCCAGACACCGTGCGATTGTACGTGATCAGCCATCGGCCGTATGCAGAGCGTGAGTGGGGGTGGGTGCGCTGGCTGCCTCACACGGGGGCGATACGCGGTACAGAGGGGGAGGCTCCGCGCCTTTCGTTTTCACCCGACACAGATGATGGTGTGTTAGGGCCATTGTCCCAGATTTTGCGCCACCGCCTGGATGAGCAGCACCGCCCCGGCAGCCGACGGTATGGCGAAGCAGACCCACATCTGGTGATTATTTTGGATCAGGTGCCCGATTTGCGTGGGCATCTTGTGTTGACTACGTTGCTGGGGCATAAACCGGGGCGGGAAGGGAACCGGATTCAGGCTAGTGGCATTTTTGTGGATAACCCGCCGCCACAAGTAAACGGTCTGGTCTGGGTGCGAAGTGGGGAGCTGGAGTACCGCGAAACGTGGATGTCGGACGCGAACCAGGTTTTTGTGCAAGGAACGGCCGAATTAATCCCCCTCGACCGGGTAGAACAGTTTGCCCGCCACATGGCCCCCTTACGAACCGAAGCCAGCTACACCGCCGGAGGGGGCGGGTTGCCCAGCAGTGTACGCCTGGTTGAACTGTTAGGAGCCACTCAACCCCTGGAAATCAACCTGGAAAAGCTGTATGGGGAAAAATATGACCCCAAAAAGGTGATGTCATTTCCTATCGGCTTAAATGTAGACTTGAAACCGATGATCATCATCTTGCGCGAAGATGGTCAAGGGGGATATGGGCACCACGCCATGTTGGCCGGGGGCACCGGCAAAGGCAAAAGTGTTACCCTGCAATCTATTGTCCTCAGCCTGGCTGCCAACAATTCACCCGCCCATTTGAACTTTGTTCTGGCAGATTTTAAGGGAGGAGCCTCAGAACTGGCGCGATTGAAAAATCTGCCCCATGTGGTAGGGTTTGTGACAGACCTGGATGAGGCGTATGTGGAGCGTTTCCGTCAATCGCTGGAAGGGGAAGTGCGGCGGCGCAAAAAGATTTTTGATAGCACCCCACAAACGATAGGACGACAAATACAAAACATTTATGAGTATAACAAGGTGGTGGATGAGCCGCTGCCTCATCTGGTCGTGGTGATTGATGAATTTGCCAAAGCGTTGCAGATTAATCCCGATTTTAAGACCACGATGGACAAAGATATTGCGGCTCAGGGGCGGGCGTTGGGGATTCACCTGATTTTGAGTACTCAAAAAGCGGCCGATTTTGCTTCGGTGCGACAAAATGTGGAAGTCCGCATGAGTATGCAAACCAATACGGCCGAAGATAGCAAAACCATTTTTAATCGGGATGATGCCGCCCGAAAGCTGACCAGAGCCGGGCAGGCGTTTCTACAGGTGGGGGATAACCGCATATTCGAGATGTTTCAAGCGGCTCGTGCCGACACCGCCTTTGTGTCAGAAGGAACGGTTAACCTGGATTTGTTGGACGATTTTACCGTCCATCACATGCTACCAGACGGCCGTCGGGAGCTGCTTTACCGCCACAAGGTGGGCAGCCGTGAGGAGCGCAAGACGGGAAACGCCCTTTCCGAAGCAGAGGTGTTGGTTGAACATATCCGCAAATTTTGTGCGGAGCGGCAATATCCTGAACAACGTATCATTTGCCAGCCCCCCCTGTCAGAGCCAACAAAAATGCCCGTTTTCCCGCTACTCACGGATTATTCGGCTTATTGCCGATGGCAAATGACATCGTGGGATGTGAAACAAAAAGCGGCCGAACACCGGCTTAAGGTGCCGTTGGGCATGTTAGATGTGCCAGGGGAGCAGGATCAACGGCCGTTTTTCCTCGACCTGACCCAACGAGATGGCAACTACCTCATTGCTGGGCCGACCGGCTCCGGCAAAGGGTTATTCCTACGTACCCTCGTTTTAGCCCTGGCGGCCAGTCACCCACCGGACGACCTGCTTTTTTATTTTCTCGGCCGGGGGGCTGGCCTATCTGTTTTTGAAACCCTACCCCATTGCCAGGCTTTGATTCAGGCCAGCGAAACAGAACGAATGCGCCGCTTTTTTACCTTCTTGCAACAAGAAGAAAGTCGGCGGTCGGAGTTGTTGCGCGATCACAAAAAAGATAACATGGTTGCCCTGCGCCACACATTACCCAACCATCCTCTCCCCACCCTGGTAATCATTTTTGAAGATTTTGCCGGTTTTATCACCGAAAACGCCGAGCGATTGACGGAGATTGAAGGGTTAGCCGCCAGAGGCAAACAGGTAGACTTGCACCTGATTCTCAGCGTGCCCGCGATTCGAGTGGTTCACACCCGTATCCAACAAAGCATCCTTAATCGAATGGTTTTAGGGGTTAAACTAGAATCTGACACCATTGATATTTTGGGGAAACGGGCTAAACCTTTGCCGGAAGTGGCAGGGCGTGGTTACATTGTACAGGATCAAGAAATGTTAGAGTGCCAGATAGCTGCCCCGGCCCGGCGGGCTGGTATTAAACCCGACTCGGCAGAGGCAACGGCCGAAATTCATGAGATTGTTACCGCAATGAACCGGGGATGGGCCTGGCCGGAAGGAAAACGGCCGCTTCCCGCCATTGGTGAACTTTCTCGTTATGTCGAGTTGGAACCCCTATGGCAACAACATCGCACCATCCTCCGGCTTTACGAACAACCCACCGCCCCCATCGGATTAGATTACACCACCCTGGAGCCAGTTTCCATAGATTTCCTGGCTCTGGAACAACACAGTCTGGTTGTTGGCCCACTCAAAAGCGGCAAAACAGATTTTCTCGTTACCCTTTGCCTGGCAACTGCCTACAACATTCCCCCAGATTTGCTGGAAATTGACATTTTTGCCTTCAAAGCCGATAACCCGTTGCAACACCTCAAAGGATTACCCCATGTCCGCTTTTCTGGTAATGCCAGAACCGCCAAAAACAATTTAACGGAGCTAAAAGCGGATCTGGAACAACGGGTTATCAATTACCGCCAGACAGTAGACCAAACCACCAGCACCAATATCATGGGGTTATACAAAACCACCCCCAAACGTTTTCTGCTAGTGATTGACGATCTGTTATTATTTAGCCGCACCGATGAACTCAACCGCCTGGTGGATCAATGTATGGAAACAGGGGGTGAACTAAGCACCATGCACCTGATGTTGGCAGATACCAGCAACGGTTTGACCCAGGTGAAACAAAATTTTGGCATCAAATACATGCAAAATGCTGGCCGTTCCAGCAGTGGGGCTGTTTTTTCGGCCGAACAGAGCGACTTAACCACCTCTAATCTGATGGGCAGGATACCAACACCGACCACGAAACTACACGCACCGCATATTGGCAAAGGGCGGGCTTTTTGGGCTTATAAAGACCAAATACGTGTGGTGCAGTTTGCGCGGGTGGGACCAGAAAATAGCAACAAAGAGCGTTATGATGAGGAGGTGCGAAAACTGGTAGAGATGATTATCGGCCGATATTCGGCCGATTCTAACCAGGAAAGCTCCGCCACCATTGTTCAACGCCTACCATAGACATACTATGTTCCTGAACAAAAACAGGAAGTTGGTTTTAGACGCTGACTAAACACGAGTACCTTTATTGTGTCATGCTGACCCTGAGCTTGTAAAAGGGATGACATGAAATTCATAGGAAAGCACAAATGACCAACCTGCACATGGAAACCGATAGTGTGCGTAACCTGGGTGAGCTACTTTGTCGTGTATCGAATGCGATTCATGGAGAGATTGATGCCTTGTCCGGTGCTGTGAATAGTCTGGCTGTCAACTGGCAAGGGTCTAGCAGCGATGAGTTTATTGCGGAAGTACAAAGTATCATTAACAGTATGACAAACACAGCAGAGGATGGTATTTCTCTTTCTTTGCGGGTGTTGCATGAAGTGACAGAGTGGGAAGAGCGGGATTTTGCCGGGGTCAACAACTTTAAGGGTATTATCCCTATTTCTACCAAACCCAGTGACCCTGGTGTACCCGAAGTGCCAGGCAATGAAGGCAAACCTACCGACGACGATAAATTACCACCTGCGCCACCACCTGGCGGAGTCCCCGAAAACCCCACCGAATCCGCACCCGGCAACCCTGGTAACACACCGCCCGGTGGCGGCCATGATGACGATCACCATGAACCAGGAGGAGATTCTCACGGGCAGGATGATCACAATTCACATCCCGGCGGGTCGAACGGCCCAGGTAATTCACCACCATCTGGGGGGCA
>CAZPEJ010000146.1:0-2105 GCA_964585465.1 uncultured Ardenticatenaceae bacterium | reverse complement strand
GCGGCCGGGACAACGGCCGGGGTTGTGGCAGGCACATCTGGCGATAACCAGAATGGGAAAGAAGAAGAGGCTGCCACCCCACGCACACCTGCTGGCCCAGCACCCCTCTCCTACAGCCGTGAGGATAGTTGGGGATCACGTTTCAGCCAGTTGCAAGAGGTGGAAACACAGATTGAGCAGTTGGAGGAACGGCCGTTTAACAATCTCACCCCTGAACAACAGCAACAACTCCACGATCTGCGGCAGCAGCGCACAGTACTGCAACAGGCCATCAACGAAGGCATCCCGGAAGACGGCCCTGGAGCCATTCATGACAACTTCCCCAAAGGGGAGTGTACCTGGTATGCTTCCAGTCGGCGCAACTTTGGTTATGATATTACCGGACATGCCAAAGTATGGGATGAAAAAGCGTTAACGGCCGGGTACGAGGTTGGAGAAGTACCTGTGAAAGGGTCAGTGATGGTGTGGCAGCCGGGAGTACACGGAGCCAGTGAGGAGTATGGGCATGTCTCCTTTGTGGAGCGTATTGAACCGGCCGGGAATGGAGCAATCCGTGTCTGGTACACCGATAACGACCATATGGATGCCTCGGTTAGCGTCCTGATTATGCCGGGGGAAAACGGGGTGAATTTTATTTATGGCAAAATAACCGATTAACCGATGGCGTATTGTGTAACGAATAACAGACGCAACAGATAAAACGTATGCAAGACCTGATTGGTACACAACTCGATAAATATCACATTAAACAACTTCTGGGCAAGGGCGGCATGGGAAGTGTTTTCCTGGCAGAGGATAATTTAGCCCGTCAGGTCGCCATTAAAGTGATTAATACCACGCTGGTGAATGAGCCTGAGTTTGTTTCGCGTTTTAATCAGGAAGCAAAAACGGCCGCTAAATTGGATCACCCGTCCATCATCAAGATTTTGGAGTTTGAGAATAAAGATGGGTTGTTATACATGGTGATGGAGTATGTGCCAGGGGGCAACTTGATGGGGTATTTGCAACGGCAGCAACAAAAGAGGTTGTCTGTCCCTCTGGATGAGTCGCTCCATCTGCTGGCCCAGGTGGCAGATGCACTGGCCTTTGCCCATGAGCAGGGTTTGGTGCATCGGGATATTAAACCAGACAATGTGCTGCTGAAGTCGTTGTATCGGCCGGAACGCGAAAGAGAGCCAGCGTTGCGGGCGGTAGTGACTGATTTTGGTCTGGTGAAGTTGCAAGAGGGGGGAATCCAGACGGAAGCCAAGATGTTGATGGGGACGTTGCCCTACATTTCCCCAGAACAGTTGCAGGCAAAAACGTTAGACGGCCGTTCTGACCTTTACTCATTGGGTGTGGTGTTATATGAACTGGTCACCGGGCAGCTGCCTTACAACATTCGCACCATTCAGGATGCGGTAAAGTTCCATCTGCACAGTTCCCCGCCATTGCCCCACACCATTCGCGACGATATTCCGCCAGAGGTAGAAGAAATTATCCTCAAAGCTGTGACCAGAGAGATAAACGGCCGTTACCAATCCGGTGTAGAGATGGCTACCGACCTGCGCCGCGCCTGGAGCCACTTAAAAGGTGCCCCCTCTGCCGCCCAACCCGACTATCCTCCGGCCTCCCTGCCGCCAAAACCCCTCGAAAGGAGTGCGCCCGTGCCAGATTCTGCCCAATCCGCCAACCAGTTGACCATTCACCGCCCCGGAGAAAACCCCCGCACCCAATCTTTTTCCAAAAAAGTGCTGACGGTTGGCCGATCTTCCGGCAACGACATCGTCTTAAAGGATGATTCTATCTCCTCTAAACATGCGCGGTTGGAACGCACTGCCACCGGCTGGCAAGTGACGGATACCGATAGCACTAACGGCACGTTTTTGGGGGATATGGAGTTGCGCCCTGGGGTGCCTTATCCCTGGAAGGCGGGCGAGTCGTTACGGATTGACCCATATCGCCTCACCTGGGGAACGGCCGTTTCTGCCCCACCTCCTCCCCCACCGCCACCACCTGTCAAAGCCCAACCCGTCTACACCCCACCCAAACCAGTTTACACCCCACCCCCTCCAGTTCCAGAACCAGAACCACTGCCCCAAGAAACGGCCGATGGGGGCATGAAC
>CAZPEJ010000145.1:0-9562 GCA_964585465.1 uncultured Ardenticatenaceae bacterium | reverse complement strand
ACTGTCCGCATAGACACCTCCGGGGAAGTTCTAGTAAGTGTCCAAAAATTATACTCACGGAGGGCATAAACTGACTTTTTTATTGTGAGATTGGAGATCAGGGATTAGAGATTTGCCAATCTCTAATCTCCAACCTCTAATCCCTTTCAGCAGAATGTCAATTGATGACCTTATGCCGTATCGTTCGTCGTAACGACTTTAGCCGTTCAAACCGCTGAAGCGGTTATGATGAACAAAACGGGAAGCTATTTTTAGACGCTCACCAAGTGCCGAGTTGAAGGGTGGAAAGGAGTTTTTTTTGTAGGAGTCCTCTTTCACCTGGCAATAGATTCTACACCTGACAGGGCAACAAGCAAAAACGCGGCCTTGCGACCGCGTTTTTAGATAAACAGGGGAGAATGTTCTGAATTTTAGGGCATGTAGGGGCAATCTCCGTTGTGTTCGCCTGACCCAGAACCCTGGTGCATCCCACCGCCATTACCCATGCCACCGTGACCCATGCTGCCGTGACCCATGCCACCACCCATGCCGGCTTGATGCGAGAGCATCCAATCAGCTTGTTCCTGGGTGATCAAACCATCGGTGACGGATTGTTGCAAAGCGGTGGTGTGTGCGGCCTGCATGGCGGCTTGTACCACAGCAAAATCTACACCTAGCTCTTGCGCCAGGGTAAAGGGGGTTTTGCCTTCTGCCAGGGCTGCCTCAAACTCTTCCAACGAGATGCCCAGAGCTTCGGCAATGGCGGTGTGCATGGTGGTAGGATCCATAGCCATCCTGTGCATTCCCATACCTGACCCATGTCCTTCGCCCGCTCCCATCATCATGCTATTGTGTGGGCCTTGCGCTAAAACGGCCGTTGCTCCAATGGCGACAACCGTAATGGTTATTAAAGTAACGATACCTACAACTTTCAAAAATGTGTTCATGTTATTCCCTCAAAACCCACAGAAGTGGGAGTTATTAATCTGTGTAGAGAATAACAGAGAGTTATGAAGCAGATGTGAAGCAGGTGTGTAGAGTTTATGGGGGTGAGGTTTCAGGTTTCTGCGTCAGGTGGGGAGGGTGAAGGTGAAGGTGGCACCTTGTCCGGGTTGGCTGGTGACCCAAATACGGCCGTTGTGGGCTGTCACAATGGCCCGGCAGATGGCTAACCCCAAACCGGAGCCACCCTGGTCGCGGCTGCGGGCAGTGTCGGCTCGCCAGAAGCGGTCAAAAACGTGGGATTGTGCCTCTGGGGAGAGGCCAGGGCCATTGTCGCAAACCGCCACCTGGAGAGCATTCGCCTGAGAGGTAACAATCACCTGCACCTGCGGTGGTTTCCCGTTCTCCTGGCAGGCGTGGCGCAGGGCATTGGTCAACAAGTTGCCCATCACCTGCTGAATACGCCCGGCATCGGCAGTGAGGGTGGGCAGGTTGGCGGGAATATCGGCCGTCAGGTGTACCCCTTCCGTTTCTGCCAGTGGGGCAAAAGCGGCTAACAGTTGGGTGAACAGGGTATGGGGGGAAACGGCCGTTTTTTGCAAGGGTAGCTGTCCCGATTCCGCCAGCGACAAGGTACGTAAATCCTCCACCAGCCGCCCCAACAACAATGTCTCCTCGTGAGCAACTGCCAGATTTTCGGCCGTCAGGGGAAACACACCATCTAACATCGCCTCCAACTGGCTACGCATGACACTCAAAGGGGTGCGAAGTTCGTGCGCCACATCTGCTAACAGTTGTTGCCGCTGCTGTTCGGCCGTTGCCAGTGCGTGAGCCATTTGATTAAAGCTGCCGGTCAATTCTCCCAATTCGTCGTTGGTGTTAACAGGGATTTGCGGCAAACGATGACCAACTGCCAGTTGGTGGGTGGCCTGGGTGAGTTGGCGTAACGGCCGGGTTAAATAACGCGCCAACATAATCCCCAGCCCCAAAGCCAACCCGGCCGCCATCACCCCACCCCACACAATTGCCCGGTTGACTTCGGCCAAAAATTGCTCCCCGGCCATGTTCATGCCCATGCCTCCCCCTGGCATCCCCATCAACAAAGTACCAATTTGTGCCCCATCCAACCAGACGGGCAAACTACCCATCGCCTCCTCTGCGCTCGTCGGCCGATGGTGCATCCCGCCCACAGATGCCACCACAGTGCCCTGGTCGTCTAATAAGACCAATGACATGCCACCCTGCCCATGCCCAGGAGAAACGGCGGTTAACACTGCTTCCACCCCTTGCCAGTTACCTTGTCGGGCGTAGTAGGCAGCCAGGGCAGGTGGCAGGGAATCCCACTCCTGGGCCACCTCTGCGTTCATAAAGTGGCGAAAGCTGCTGGTAGTGACCTGGTTGGTTAATAGTGAAACGGCACCCACCCCCACCAGAACAACCAATAAAAAAGCGGCCGTTAATTTGAACCATAAAGGGAAAAAGGAGGTGCGTAAGGTGTTCATAAGTCTGGGTTAAAACGGTACCCTACCCCAAAAGCCGTCAAAATGTATTGCGGATGGGCCGGGTCTGGTTCAATCTTTTTTCGCAGGTTTTTGATGTGGACATCTATGGTGCGTTCGTAACCGTCGTAGGCAAACCCTTGAGCATGTTCCAATAGTTCCAGACGGCTAAAGGCGCGGCCGGGGCTGCTCATCAGGGCGGTAAGTAAGTCGAGTTCCATGCGAGTGAGTTCCAGGTAGCTGCCGTTAAGCCGGGCCAGGTGGGCCTGGGGGTCAAGTTCCAGGTTGCCAGCCCGGAAGAGTGTGATGGGAACGGCCGTTTCTGCCCCCACCCGCCGTAACACCGCCCGCACCCGTGCCAGCAACTCACGCGGACTGAACGGTTTGGTCACATAGTCGTCGGCTCCCAGTTCCAGACCTGTTACCTTGTCGCTGTCTGCTACCCGCGCCGTTAAAACAATGATTGGGGTATTGTGTTCGCGCCGGTATTGGCGGATAAATGTCCAGCCGTCTGCCTCTGGCATCATCAAATCTAAAATAATCAGGTCTGGTTGAGCATCGCGGGCCACAAACAGGGCTTCCCGGCCGTTGGAGGCCGTAACAACTTCATACCCTTCTTCTTGTAAATACCCTCGCACCACCGCCACCAATCGGGCTTCGTCATCTACTACTAAGATTCGTTTTGTCATGAATGATATTGTGTATCCTGGTTGACCGACAGATTTAATCATTGAATGGTTACGGCAGCGGATGAAAAGCGGATAAACGGATAATGCTCGACCACCCATCCGTTTATCCGTTTTTATCTGTTGCCTGTAGCGGATGAAAATAACATTTGTCAGTCAACCAGGTTGTGTAACTCATGTTTAAGCAACATGATACCCTCTTCAAAAATGTTTATATCTAGTTTACACGGTTTCGGCCGTTTCTTCGGCTCTCCTTCACAGATATTTATTTCCACGGTTTTTAGGCGCGATTTGGAAATCGCGGCTACCAGGAAAGAGCCGGGCGAGAAGCGGTAGTCGGCAATTCCCATCCCGTAGCCGCGAAATCCTTTTCGCGTCCCAACCACACGAGGTAACGCGATTTGAAAATCGCGGCTACTTTTTGCGTCCCAACACACGAGGTAACGCGATTTGGAAATCGCGGCTACCGGGGAGAAGGCGCGATTTGGAAATCGCGGCTACGGGATTTATTTCGGTTTGCATTCCTTACTGAGAGTTAGTAGTATCTAATCGCCTTATTTAACAATTCAGACAACTGTCACCACAAAGGGGTTGAACAGTGACTAGACTGTATCAGGTCATCAATTGACATTCTGCTGAAGGAGATTGGAAAATTTCCAATCTCTAATCTCCAATCTCAATAAAAATGTCACGATATGTCCTCTGTAAGTATAAATTAAAAAGGGTACTATGAACCTGCGCGAATTGATCCGAAGCAGCTTTAACGAAGAAGAAGTCAAAAACCTGTGTTACGACCTGACGATAGATTATGAAGATTTACCAGCGTTAGGGAAAACAGGGAAAGTGCGGGAGTTAATTATCTTTTGCCAGAAAAACGGCCGTTTATCTGCCCTCATCAAACTATGCCAGGAGCAACGCCCCGATGAAACGTGGCCCGACCCTGAACAGAGTTTGCCAGCGTTAGAAACCTTGTTGGGTGAACCTGTTAAACCCCGCCTGCCGTTTGAGCCAGAACTGGTGGATATTCCGGCCGGGTTATTCCTCATGGGCACACCCGCTGGCCCCGATATTCCCGCCTGGGAAACACCACAACATGGTGTCAATCTGCCTGCTTACCGCATCGGCAAATACCCCGTGACTAACAGCCAGTATGCAGAGTTCCTGGCAAAAAATCGCCAGGTGCAAGAGCCAAACAAAGAGGATTGGTTTAACCGCCAACCTTTGCCAGAAAAACGCCATTTTCCTGTCACCAGTGTCAACTGGCAGGATGCCCAGGCTTATTGCCACTGGTTGAGCAGTGTCACTGGCAAAAAATATCGCCTGCCCGGTGAGGCAGAGTGGGAGAAGGCGGCGCGGGGGGAAAACGGCCAACTCTACCCCTGGGGTAACGACTGGTCAGACGGGTATTGTAATGTGAAGAGTGGGGGGAAAACGGCCGTTACTGCCCATGAAGACCACTCCTCCCCCTATGGCTGCATAGATATGATTGGTAATGTGCAAGAGTGGACAAACACCTTGTGGGGTGAAGACCGCAAACAGTGTGGTTATCCCTACCCCTATCAACCCCATGACGGCCGGGAAGCCCCAGAAAACGACCCCCAACGGCCCCGCTTGCGCCGTGTGCATCGGGGGGCAGCCTTCAACGATGAACCTATCCAATTTCGCTGTGCGGCCCGCGACCACGCCCGCCCCGATGCCGCCAGCAACCTGCGCGGTTTCCGTGTAGCTTGCACAGAATAACACCAGACCGACGATTCATCGTCGTTTTTTTCGTAAACTACTTGCAACCAGGTTTGTACCCACCCCAGTGGGCACTACAAACCTCACTCCACAATCCAGAGGCAACATGGCAAAATTTATGATTGGTAAGCTCAAGCAAGAGCAAAAGGGATGGAAAGAGACCATTATAGACCGCATCAACCAGGGCAAGGTTCTCCCTTTTATCAGCAACGCGCTTTGTAACGATCTGGTGTTTGGTAGTAACGAGGAACTGGTGGAAGGGTTTGCGGAATATCTGGATTACGGCCGTTCCGATAAACGAGACCTACCTCGTGTCACCCAATTCCAGAGCGTCATGCTCAAGGCAGACCCGGAAATCAAAGCCGACGACGTATACATCAAAGAGGTGTACCTGGACTTCCTGAAAAAGGCCATCACCTCCATTGCCGACGAAGACGCAGTGGCCGATTTAGAAGAAGATTCTAACGCTGGCAAATTAACCTTTTCCGAAGTGGCCGACCGTCTCGACTTTCCCAACCTGGACGAAGGTCAAAAAAGCCCCTTTCTGCTGCTAGCCGACCTGCCCCTACCCATCTACCTGACAACCAGTTATCACAGTTTTCTGGAAGCCGCCTTGATCAAAGCGGGCAGAAAACCACAAGTAGAAATTTGTTATTGGGACAAACGTCTCAAAAGCATCCCCTCCATCTTTGAAACCAACAAAGGGTATCAACCCTCCCCACGGGAACCATTGATATACCACTTACATGGCCTGGACAAATACCCCAATTCGTTGGTACTCACTGAAGATGACCACCTGGACTTTCTGGTCAACATTTCCCAAGATTGGGAGGGGGTGCCATTGCCCATTCGTCAATCGCTGGCAGACTCTTCCATGTTGATGTTGGGGTATGGGCTGCGTAGCTGGGATTTTCGGGTACTATTTCGGGGCATGATCAAAACCAGCATTGACCAAAGACGGCCGAAATCCGTTTCGATTCAACTCCAGGCAGATGACCAGGAAAAAAATTACCTGCAAAACTACCTCGGCCAAGAAGCAGAATTTGAAGTTTATTGGGGAGATGCCCTCACCTTTATGCAAGAACTTTGGAAAGGGTGGGCTAGTTAGTTTTTAGGAATCTTCGCTCTATGACCCAAGTAACCATTAACCCTTACGTTGGCCCTCGCACATTTTCCAGGAACGAACGAGACCGCTTTTTCGGCCGTGAGCAGGAAGCACGGGATTTAATATCCCTGATTATCTCCGAACGACTGGTACTTTTTTATGCCCAGTCCGGCGCAGGCAAAAGTTCGCTTATCAATACCCGCATCCTGCCCCAACTGGTAGAAAAAGAGGGGTTTGTGGCCTTGCCAGTCGGCCGGGTGAGTGGCGAAATCCCCAAAGGCGTGCCGGATGTGGATAACGTCTTTGCCTTTAACCTGATGTCAGCCATTGACCAGGCGCGGGAAGATGCCAACCTGTTTGCTAATATGACCTTGCCCCAATTTCTGGCCGGGTTAACCACCACCGATGGTGAACATTATTATTATGAAGATGTGAGCGCAGATGAAACCATCGTGGTGGACGCAGACCATGAACAACCCCCACACATTTTAATCATTGACCAGTTTGAAGAGATTGTCACGACCCATTTGACCCGATGGCAGGAACGGGAGGCATTTTTCCATCAGTTGAACAAGGCCATGCAGGAAGACCCATTGTTGTGGGTGGTGTTGTCGTTGCGTGAAGATTATGTGGCGGCATTACGGCCGTATCAGCGCATCATGTACAACAACATGCGGGCCCGTTTTTACATGAAACGCATGGAAGCCGATGCTGCCCTCCAGGCCATCGAAGCCCCCGCCGCCCTGGGTGGTCGCCCCTTTGCCTCTGGTGTAGCGGAAATCCTGGTCAACAACCTGCGCCAGATTCGGGTGCAGGGTGAACAACGCACCCAACCCGGCCAATACATCGAGCCAGTACAGTTGCAGGTGGTCTGTTTCCAGTTGTGGCATAACCTGGAATCCAGCCCCAACCCACAAATTACCCAAAAAGACCTGGAAGAGCTAGGCGACGTAGACACCGCCTTGGCCCAATTTTATGAACAAGCTGTGGCTAATGTGCGGAGCAAAACCAAAATCTCCGAAATTGAGTTGCGAAACTGGTTTGATACCCGGCTGATTACCGAAGCCAGCACACGCGGCACTGTATACCAGGGGCCAAACGAAACGGCCGGTTTGAGCAATGAAATCGTGCGGTTGTTGGCCGATCAATACCTGTTGCGGGCAGAAATACGAGCGGGCGGCACCTGGTACGAACTGGTACACGACCGTTTTGTAGACCCCATCCTCAAAGCCAACCAAAGCTGGCGGCTGCAACAAAGCCCCCTCATTCAAGCCGCCGAAGCCTGGTCACGTTCCAATTTCAGCCGCGACAAACTGTACAAGGGCGACCAACTAAAAGGAGCCTTAACCGGGTTGGATCGGGATGCCCAAGAGCCAACAGTGCAAGAGTTTTTAACAACCAGCGAAGAGGCACAAAGCCAGCGCGATCTGGACGATACCAAAGCGTTAATGGAAACGGAGCGGCGGCGCGCCGCCGCCAAAGCCCGCACCGCCCAACGGTTACGCTGGTTATCCATTGGTTTGGGCATCATGTTTGTCTTTGCCCTTGTTGCTTCCGTGCTGGCCGCCATTGCTTATCGCGGGGCTAACATTAACCGCGCTGCGGCGGTGGAGAATGAACAGTTTGCCCTGACCAAAGAGGCAGAGGCGGTGATTAGTGCCAACCTGGCCGCCACCAGTGAAGCAGAAGCCCTGCAAAACGCCCGTGCCGCCGCTACCAGTGCGGTGGATGCCCAAATTAGTGCCAATGTGGCGGCCACCAGTGAAGCCCAGGCGGTGGCAAATGCCCAATTGGCGGCGACGAATGAAGCAGAAGCGGTGATCAACGCAGAACGGGCCGCCGCCAGCGAGGCTGAAGCAGAACGATTAAGCCGGATTTCACTGGCTCAATCGCTGGCGGCTGTGGCTCCGCGCATTGTAGACCGTACCAATGACACGGAGTTAGCCACGTTGTTGTCGCTGGAGGCTCATTATGTCAATCAAGAGATTGGCAATGAAGATGTGGAGTTAATAGATAGTTCGTTGCGGGACATTTTGGGACGGCCGTATTTTAATACTGTCCTCAGTGGTCATGACGGGTGGGTCGAAGCAGTAGCCTTTAGCCCAGACGGGCAACTGTTGGCTTCGGTGGACGATGTAGGCAGTATCATTTTGTGGAATCTGGCCTCACACAGTTCCGATTATACGGTCATCCCCTCCCAGGCCATTACACAATTTTATTACGCCGCCTTGCGGTTCAGCCCAGATGGGCAACGTCTGGCCTCGCTCAATAGCACAGGCGGGGTGGATTTGTGGGATGTCAGCGAATTTGTCCCAGGAACGGCCGAACTGCCCCCCCTCTCGGCAACCTTGTCTGGGCAAGTTGGCTATGTTACCATGCTGGCCTTCTCCCCCGACGGGCAAACCATCACCGCCATCACCGATGTAAACAACATTGTGCAGTGGGATGTCAACAACCCCAACCAGCCAGCAAGAGAGTTATTAACCGCCAATCGGATCAGTGGCAAGTTGTTAACCCTGAGCAGCGATGGACATTATGCGGTGTCGGCTTTGCGTGCAACCGTTTACATTCGGGATTTGTGGGATCGGGGACTGGGAACGCCCCAATTTTTCACCAGTGGGTTGGGGTATGACGTGACTCATGCAGTTTTTCGCGCCGATGGGCAATTCCTGGCAACGGCCGATAATCGTAACAATATCGCCGTGTGGGACTTTACCGACCCTGGTTCTGTGGTAGACCCTCTACGGTTTTCCATTCCCCAGGAATCCTCCATCGGTGGGTTGGTGTTTAGCGCGGATGGGCAAAATATCGCCACCATCAGTTATGAAATTACCGATTTAAGCATTCACCTGTGGAACATCAACCGGCGCAACAGTGTGTCGGTGAGTTTGTCGGGGCACAACTCCAACTTAAATACGGCCGTTTTTAGCGCAGACGGCCGTTTTCTGGCTTCCGGCAGCGACGATAGTGATGTTCGGCTGTGGGATTTGTCCATTCCCCAGGCGGCGGCTGTCCGGTTAAACACCGGGCCGGAGCCTTTTATGGCCCGTTATACCAGCGATGGACAACAATTATTTAGTTGGAACAGCGACAACACCCTCTATGCCTGGGAAACGGATCAGCTAAGGGCTGCGCCCACCGTTTATTCTCTGCCTCCAGAAACGGCCCTGGCTGATATTCACCCCGATACCCAGTTGGTTGCCACCAGCAACTTCACGGGCGAGATTACCGTCTGGCAGATGGAAGCCGGAAATTTGTTACAAGTGACCGGTTTGGTCACCGACTATAAAAATGCAAATGGAGTGTTGTTTAGCCCAACCGGGCAACAGGTGGCGATTTGGGATGATTTTGCCATCTCGGTGTGGGAAGTGAACAGTGGAGAGGAAACGGCCGTTTTGACCAATCTGGCCGACAGCATCACCGCCATTGCCTTTAGCCCAGATGGGCAACTGGTGGCAGCAGCGGATCGAAATTACTTCATTTACATCTGGACGTTGGACAATCCCGAAACCCCGGTCATCTTCGACAGTGGGCACGAAGATTGGATTAACGACCTGACCTTTGACTCCACCGGACAACAAATCTCCTCTGCCAGCGACGACCTGACAGCC
>CAZPEJ010000144.1:0-9573 GCA_964585465.1 uncultured Ardenticatenaceae bacterium | reverse complement strand
ATGGCGAACTGCTCGCTGACCTGGAATTTGACTTACCTTTTTATTTACCCTATTTAACCCTTTGAGGAGGAACTATCATGTCGAATAACAAATATCACACCATTTATTCAACCGATGACCTGGGTGGGATGGTTTACCCTTTCCTGCCCACTAACTGGCAGTGGCAGATTGTCTCCCGGCCGTTGAGTGAGGAGAATGCCTTGAACCATATCATGCAGGCTGTTTCCCCTACCCTGCGCTGGGTTAAGGATGATAAAGTGCTGGATTTATATGTGCCAGGAATGAACACGGCCGATTTTCTCACCCGCACCGGTTTAAACCCTTCCTTGCATAAAGGCGGGTATGTGTTGAGCAAACGACTGTCCCGTGTGATGCGGCCGTTTTATTACGCTCAGTTCTATGCGAAAGAAGAAGTCACCATTTATTACGATGAATTGTTAAACGGCCGTTTGTGGGATGGGTGTGGTCTGGTGAGCCGGGCTTTTATTCAGCAAATGGCCGACAGCCTCATTTTGTCAGCGCACAATCGGCGGGAGTTGCTGCACAGTGAGCGGTTTGAAGTCACCACCTTGCACGAGGACGGACAAGACAAAGGGCATGTCCTGGTGGTAGATGATTTAGCCTATGACTTTGTTTTCCCGGCACACAGCACCAAAACAGAACTCTGGCTGCAAAACGGCCGAATCTTCATTGGTTTGCACCCTGTTCACAGCGAAGACCAGATGTGTCTGGATATTCAAAGCCTCATCAACCTGTACCCCTTCTTCCAACCAGAACAGCTATGGGCCTGGGCCAAGATGGAAAGTGAACTGTTTCTGGATGGCATCCGAAACGGCCGAATGAACAACATCCTCAATCGTCTGTACAACATAGAAACGGCCGCCGACCTGGAAAGTTTAGCCGGGTGGCATGTAGGGGAGTATGTTGCCAGTGGCGGAGATGTTATGTGGTTTGCGGGCATGGTAAAAGCAGTGGCAAAACAGCACCTCAACCGTTTAAGCAGCCGAACCGACCGACTCCGTTGCCCCTGCCCTGGAGGGAGATATTACCTCTTTCCGGCCGCGGTGGGGAACCGCCAGGTGCCAGAAGGTCACATCGAACTCGATGCAGCCTGCGCCACCGCCTGGGTAAATGACCAGGATTGGCTGACAACCATCGTCAAGGTATTGGGTGGTTGTGATGGAGATGATGCGGTGTGGGTATTCCCCTTCTGTGATGAGGATGACTGCGAAAAGGTTTTGGTCTGGCGTAGCCCGAACCAGGTTGGTGAGTATGTTACTTTGCACCCAACCCCAAACAGCCACAGGTTACAGTGGGACACCATTGCCGGGCCACTCCCAACCCCCAAAATGAAAAGCCGCCTGCTCCCACCCCGCATTGATAGCTGCAACTATCAGTACGGAACGTTGTCGGAGGCAAACGGCCCTGATAAATCAGTCCCATCTTACTCCCCACAAGCCCTGTTGTCAACCATCCAACGGGCTATCGCCAACGCTGGTGTGTTGGGTGCCCATTGCAATGTGTTAATGATGTGCAAAGCCGTTTACGGCCGTTTACCCAAAACCCTACCAGCCACCCTGGAAGCGGTGATAGATGGTTCTGTGAAGACAGGATTAGACCTCTCACCAGTGAAGGAATGGAACCAGATGGCTTTGCAGCGGATGGTGAAACAGGGGCAAAATAACCCTAACCGGGCCATTCCTGCTGCTCTGTTTGGCCGTTTGCCAGATTGGTTGCAAGCGCAGGCAAAAACGGCCGATACCCATTGGTTAGACACCTTAACCCAGGTAATGGTACACCACCAGATCCAATACCAGGCAGAAGCAGATGCACTGGCCGCCGAAGCCTGTCCACCTCTGGAACTGTTCCAACAAGGGCGAGATTGGCTGGCCGTCGGTAAGGAGTTTCGCCAGGTCTACGCCCAGGTTTTCCGCGACAGTGACGACGACCCAAGAACGGCCGAATCCATGGAACGACTGGACATGGCGCGTGCCATCAGCGAGGCTTATCTGGCCCAATGGCCTGCCGACAAACGGGCATGTGTGCTGCTGGGTGCATCGGCTCACCTGTACAGCCAGGGGTGTCAGCATGGAGAACCGGTGCGGGATGGGTTGTTGTGGCAGTTAGGCAAGAAACAGGCAGAAAACGGCCGTTCTCGCGGCATTGCCCACCTGATGATAGACGCATTACGGCAGATTGGTTTGTTGGGTGAACCTGTCTGGACAACGGTTGGAGCAGTATTGCACTACCAGAATGCCCCCTGTGCCCGTTGTGCCGGGGTGCCAATCACACTTTCAGGTGTGTGGTTTAACTGGTACAAAACCACGCTGCGTCAACCGGCCGAACTACCTAAACGGATGAGCGATGTTTCGTCAGCCGCCCGCGAGAAAGCCAAAACCCACATTGCTGCCCTGGCGGAAGATAAGTTTGTAGGTATGGTGCTGGAAACGGCCGTAACCGAGACCCACCGTGTTGCGACCTATACCTCCCATGGCAACCTGTTTGGTTATGTACAAAAAGGGCAGGAGCTATTGGCTGCCCGTCATAACCAGTGGCGCATTGCCTGGGCAACGGCCGTAGATGGGAATATACGAGCGATTCTCACCCCCTGTTGAGGCCGTTCAGGTATTCAAGTAACAAACTGGACAAAGGAGCAGTTGCCTGACAAGGTAACTGCTCTTTTTTTTCTCACGCCCACAACTCACTGACGGCCGTTACTGCCTTACCCTATCAGCACCTTGTTTTGCCAACGTTAGAAGACACCCACCCACCCGCCCGAAGGAAGAAACAGGCCAGAAACGGCCGTTCATCCAGGCCCACCCGCCACCCTGATGCCGCAAAGGCGGGGTGGTTTTAGACCCCAAAAACAGCCTGTTTTGCCTCAATTAACAACGTGTCCGCCACCCCAAAATTTACACAAGCTGAAGAACAAGGGACACATGGTTAGCTTAACATAACCAGAAAAAAGCGGATTGACAAAGCCATCAAGCAATCCTACAATCCCATTCAATGAATGAGTGGGATACAACTTCCATCCACCAGGAAAATCGGCAGTTTGCCGCCCAGGTAGCTTTTGAAATCTGCTACTTTATCCTTTGTGTGGGTGGTGCTGTCACCATCCACTTGTTTTATACCAACCCGGCATCTTTTTGGGCATTGGGTGGTAGCCAATGGCTGGTTTTGTGGGCAGTTATTGGCGCGGTGGGATATGGAGTGGCATTTACCTTGTCGCTGTTAGCCCCGTCCACCTGGGGCTGGTTGGCCCCGCTAACCTACGGCCGTGCCATGACCCATTATGCGGAAAGAGAGGGATTAACAACAGATAACACCCCTCGTTATTGTGAATCTCCCCTGGCAAACGGCCGAACTATCACCCCCCTGTTAATGACTTGTACCCTGGCAAAATTTAAGACTGTGCAAAACACCTGGAGAGCCGCAACCCCACACTTGCCCCGGTCTTCAACCCCCTTTCTTCTTTTCCAGCAAGCCCCTTTACGAATCCCATAACCCTTTTGGCGAATAACACCTTATTTTTCCATCATCGCCCGGTTTGATGACCTGGGCGTTGCCTTGCTGTGTTTATTTTGCTGTCTGCCAGCTATGAGGTAGCTGGCGCGGAGTGTGTTACCAAAAGGAGTGAAAAATGGATTTATCAACTGACCCCACCGAACCTGTTGGGCGCAGACCTGACAAAACTTACCCTAAAACCATTCTTTTAACGGCCGTTGGCTGGGAAAAAATCGAGGCTTGGGCCCAAACAAACCACCTCAACTTTAGTGCGGCCATCGAGACATTAGCCCTGATGGGGCTGGCAGATGAACAAAGTTCCTACGTGATTCCTGCCCTGAGAGCCACCACCTTGCAAGGCATCCGCCTGGCCTTTCATCGAATTGCTCGCCTTTTATCAGACATAGCTATCGAAGCCGCCACATCCCGCACCATGTCCGAAGGCCTCATGTTACAGCTCATCCGCCGCGAAGCGTGGGAACACCCCGACGATTTTGAAGCCGTGATGAGTGTTAGCCTCAACGGCCGTACCCAAACAGACACCCGTATTCGCCGTTTCCATGAAGAAGTGAAAACAACAGTAGAGAAAAATGCCATCCGGCGGTTGAAAAAATCTGTTTCCCGCGTTCAGGAAATTTTGGCAGATGAAGAGCCAGGAGGGTCATATGAAGGATAAACAATACCTGGCCCTGGTGCGCGGGAAACGGCTGGCAAACAAAACAGGGCGGGGTGGGCGTTCCTACACCCCACTCAAAGGGTTGATGAACTACATCATGTTCGGCCGTTATGCAGACCAGTTGGAGCAACCTGAGCAGCAGCGTGGAATCTGGCTGGATCACCAGCAACACCCCCAAACCCATGATGAGGTGTTGCGCTGGGCGAAAGAAAAAGTCCACCGATACGGATATGAGTATGCCTATCAACTGCTGCTTTCCACCCGGTATGGCGGCCTGGAAACGGCCGATTTTAACCGGGCCTTACAGGTGGGCAGTGCCATTAACCAGGTGCAGGAGTGGCGGTACATGGTGCATCACGATACCCCCCACCAACATGCTCATGTCATTCTGTTTAGTCGGGAAAAACTAACAGCCGCCCAATATCGTGAGTGGCAACAGGCCATGCAGGCTGAACTGGCACAGATGCAAAACGAACGCGGGCGAGAGCAGCAACACCAGCTGGAACCAGATGTAAACCCTCGTCATCCGGCATGGGAGGTGTCTTTATGAACCAGCCGATAGGAGACATCAAGAACAGTTATTACCTGCAACGGTGGTGGCGCAAGATGCCACCCCCTAAAAAGCGGCGGTGGTACATAGGATTGAGTCTGTTTGCCCTTTTCTGGGTGGCTGGAGCCTTTTATGCCCCAACAGTGGTGGCTGGAATCGGCCGTTTAAGCGGGGGCGCACGCCTGCTTATGTCCCTGGGAATGGGCGGGTTTGCCTGGTTGTGGGGTGGTTTGAAGGCAATGGGCGCGATGGAGGAGACAGCACAGGAGCCAAACTTGCTCTGGTTACCCCTATCTCTGGCCCTACCCGCCGCCATGTATGGCTTTTTTTACCTGCTGGACCAGGTACCGAACCCGCTGGTGAATATGCAACGCCAAAATGAGGAGTTTGCCCGCACACAAGGGCGCGTGCAGGAGGAAGAAATCAGCCAGGCATTACCCATCAAACAAGGCATTCCCCTGGCAGAATTGCCCACACCCACCGGTACTCTCAAAGTGGGGTTAGATTACCAGCAGGCAGAAGGGCATGTGTTGGTGGTGGGACCTACTCGCTCTGGAAAGGGGTTACACCTGACGGACACATTACTCACCTACCCTGGGGCGGCTCTGGTCATTGACCCAAAAGGAGAGCAGTTTGCCAGAACGGCCGCTTTTCGCAGCCAGTTTGGCCCTGTTTATCATATCCCCGGTCATCAGGTAGACCTGGCGCAGTATTATCACCATCTGCTTGACCGGGATGATACGGCCGAATTGCATTACCACCTGTTGCGCCCGTGGGAAAGCCGCGAGACGATTTTTGCCGATAAAGCCCTGGCCCTTTTTACTGCGGTAGGGTTGTATGCCCAGGAAAAACACCTCAATCCCATACGGGTGTTGTTAGACCTGGCTGAAAGTGATCCAGAAGAAGCGTTGACGGGGTTGGAGGCAGTGACGGCCGTTAAACGGCATGTGCGGGTTTTTACCAACGGAGCCAAACCAGAAACCTACCGCGAGGATAAATTTGTCACCTCTGCCTTTGGCAACTTCACCACCCGCCTGGCTGGTTACCAGAAACATCTCGCCACCATTGCTCCCCCTGACCCCACAAACTCCCGCCTGGTTGTTTACCCAGAGTGGGTTAGTCAAAATGGAACGGTTTACATCACCTACAACCTGCAAGATTTACAGGGAGTGGGAGGTGTAGTAGCTGCTATTATTGCCGCCATGTTACGTTACCAGCTACAGAAAACAAGCCCACAAAAACTACTGGTAGCGGTGGATGAATTGCCAACCATCGGATTACACAATGTGGCAAATTACCTGGCAACTTGTGGCGGATATGGCATCACCTTACTGCTGTATGTGCAATCCATCTCCCAACTGACAACTTTGTACAAACCGGAAGGGGCACGTTCTATTCTCTCCAACTGTGTGCATCAGGTGTGGTATGCCCCGGCCGAGTACGAAACGGCCGAAACCATGTCCCAACTGTATGGCATGACCCTCAAAGTAAACCCCTCCCACACATCTTCGCGTGGCGCACGCAGCCAACCCGACAAAGAAGGCAAACCCACCACCCAAACCAATACCAACCGATCTGCTTCCTGGTCGTGGCAGGAGAAAGCAGCCTTGTTGCCCAGCCAGATGATGTCTCTCTCCAAAGAACAAGTATTGGTGACAACCTTAAAAAGGCAACGGTTTGTTTTTCTGGGGCAACGGCTAAACCCCATTCCCCTCTTGAACCACCTGCCAACGGCCGATAGTTTGCGTCTGCCCCGGCCGCACAACCTGGAGCGACAATATACCCCCTGGGAGACAGCAACACACCACCAACCTCCGCCCCGTTTAACCGGGCGGGAAGCGGTGTAAGGAGAGCCAGATGAAAACATCCAATGTGCATCGTTGGAAACAAAAACCAGGCTCTTTTGACGTTTTACATACCAATCAATTATTCCGCTCCGATAACGAGTGGGGCATCCCTGTTTTGCGCCACACCGCCATCAGCCGTATCCCAGCCTGGTTGGCCCCCTATCGGCAACGGATTCGCAGCCACCAGCCACCAGCCGATGGAGCTATTCACTTCTTTGTGGATGATTATCGTTTTGAAACGGTGTGGAATCGGCCATATAAGGCTTTAACTGCATTACGGCCGTTTTCCACCCTGCTTACCCCAGATTTTAGTCTCTACCGTGATTGGCCGATGCTACTGCAATTGTGGAATACCTACCGAAACCGATGGTGTGGGGCTTTTTGGCAATGGCAAGGGTTTACCGTTATTCCCAGCGTGAGTTGGGGCACGGCCGAATCCTACCCTTTTTGTTTTTTAGGTATCCCCAAACGGAGCGTGGTGGCAGTGGGGACAGTAGGAGTAAACCTGGCTCATCCCCTGGAACAAGACCTGTTTCTGGCAGGATTTACCGAGATGGTGGCACGGCTAGAACCAACGGCCGTTCTTTGTTACGGCCGTGCGCCTGCTGCCTGTCACGAATTGGCCGAAGTCATAACCTACCCCACACGGTGGACAGATATACGAAACGCTAGACGGAGTCAACAAAATGGGCGGACGCGGCAGTAGCAGTTCCTCACCCTATCTGCCAGCTCTTACCCTCCAGGAACGGCAGAAACTGCCCTACGTCGTCACCAGCTACAGTGACAACCTGGGTGGGGCGACCTTCCCGTTTCTGGCACAGACCCGGCGGGCGTGGCATCTCATCACCCGTCCGGCAGCAGAAACGGCCGAATACCACCCAACCCATACCTTTGGCATGGCCCAGCCCACCTTGCGCTGGGTCAATGGCAACCAGGTAAACGACCTATATGTAGACGGTTTAACGACTGAACAGTTTTTGCACAGTAGCGGCCTGGTGTTGAACCTGGACAAAGGTGGTTTTGTCCTCTCCAAACGGCTCTCACGCCTGATGCGTCCCCACTTTATCAGTGGGTATTTCCCGCCAGAAGAAGTGATTCTGAGTTACATGACACAAACCCCTTCAGAAGCTAACGTGTGGGATGGGGCCGGGGTTATCAGCCGGAAGCTGTTACAAAAAATGGTACTTACGGAAACCCTCCCGCCTGCCAAACGGGAGAAGTTGGCGCAAGAGCTACGCCATGCCCGACGAGTTGAGTTTACGGTGATGACCGCCAGGGGGCAGGATAAAGGCCATGCGATGGTGGCTGATGAGCTGCGGGACGAAAACGGCCGTTTGGTAGATTTCCTCCTGCCGCAAGACACGAAACAAGAAGTAAAGCTGCAAAACGGCCGAACCTTTGTGGGCATTACCGCCGTTCACGGCCACAACCACATGCGCCTGGACATCCAAAGTTTGATTAACCTACACCCCTTTTTCCGTGAAGAACAACTCTTGGGTTGGCTGCACGATGAAGGAGAACTATTCACACAAGCTGTCGAAACAGGCCAGGTAGCCGAGGTGATGGCACGGATAGATACCACCACCACCCTGGAAGATGTCACCAGCTGGCCGCTCAAAGAGTACCTGGTTAGCGGCGGCCAGCCTGCCTGGTTTAGCAGTCACGTCAAAAGTCTGATGAACCAGCATTTAGACCGGCTACAGCACAACACATTGGCAAAGATGCGCCTGCCCATCCCTGGCGGTCGCCACTACCTTATGCCCGCCGCTGTGGGGCAACGAGCGGGTTTGCAGAACGTAACCGTCCCCAGAGGGCACATCTGCATAGACCCCCACACCAGCACTGCCTGGGTCAACGATGAGGATTGGTTATCCTTGCCCGATTCGCCCAAAGGGGTGGGGATCGCAGGCATTCTGGGAGGAGCCGATAACGACGATGCCTTGTGGGTTTTCCCGTTCACCGACTACAACAACGAGCGTTTCGTGCTGGCCTGGCGCAGCCCCAACCAGGTCGGCGAGTACCTTCTGCTGAAACCAACCTCGCAGAGCAGCGGATTACCCTGGAAACAAGCTGATGAAACGGCCGTTTCCTACCCCCCGGCCGATAGTCGCCAGCTACCCCCGCGCATAGATTTCACCGAAACCAACTACTTGGGATGGGTAGACGCAGCGACGGCAGGCAGTTTGGGGGCAGGGGAACCCTATCGTGTGGAGGTAATGGAGGCTGCAATTGAACGGGCGATTGCCAACCAGGGGGCTTTGGGCATGTATTGTAACAGTTTGATGTTAAACAAAGCCCTGTTCGGCCGTTTACCCCTTCACCCCCCTGCCCCACTAGAAGAGATTATTGATAGTGCTGTCAAAACCGGAGCTGATTTGAGCCGGGTGGTGGCCTGGAGTTATGCCAACTCACGGGACATTTTGCAAAGCCGCACGCCGATTCCAGCTTTGTTGCACCACCGCCTGAGCCTGGATTACACCGACCCGGAGAACCGCCCTCCGGCTGCCCGTTTTAGCCAGGGGCATTGGTTAGACCGTTTAGAGCAGGGGGTTAAAACCCACATTGCCGACCTCAAAACCAGGCGGGATGAACTGGCGCAACAGGCCAAACCGCCAGCTCCCCTGTTTAACGCAGTTCAGGCTGACGTGGAAGCGGTGCAATGCGGGGCTAAACTGAACCAGGTTTTTGCGGCGGCTCTGAAAAAAAGGATACCTCGCAGCCAGAAAACGGCCGAAAACCACCCCCTCGACCGGGCCAAACAGGCCGTTGCCGACTACCTGGCCCGGTTCCCACCCCATCGCCAGAAAGCTATCTTGCGCGGGGCATTGGTGAGTGTTTATTCGGGGGAAACGGCCGTTTCAGATTCGGCCGTGTGGCTGGCAGGGGAGAAAGACGAAAACGGCCGACGGCAACCTGGCCTGGCCCACCAAACCATCGAAGCCTTACGGGAGATCGGCCTGCTGGATGAAATAGAACAAACCGCTTCCGGGTTA
>CAZPEJ010000143.1:0-9579 GCA_964585465.1 uncultured Ardenticatenaceae bacterium | reverse complement strand
CGTCATTGCCCGTTCTGATATTGATTTGCTGCCTGTGGTGCAAGAGTTGATGAAACTGTGGCAGCGCACCTTGCCGGAAAATATCCAGTTGGAGCTACTCCATGACCAGCCCGCCTATCTGGTGAGTGCCGACCCCACCCGGCTGCAACAGGCCATCATGAACCTGGCGGTGAATGCCCGCGATGCCATGCCCAAAGGGGGGGTGTTGCGGCTGTCTTTGAAACAACTTTCGCTACAACCACAAACGGCCGCTCCGTTGCCAGAGATGCAACCCGGCGACTGGGTAGTTCTGTCGGTGAGTGATAACGGGGTGGGCATTTCACCCCAATTTTTGCCCCGCATTTTTGAGCCGTTTTTTACCACCAAAAAACCAGGTGAAGGCACTGGCCTGGGGCTGGCCCAGGTGTATGGCATTGTGAAACAGCATGACGGGCACATTACCGTCAGAAGCCAGCCAGGAGAAACCACCACGTTTACCCTCTATCTGCCCCTGCTGAAAAACACCCCAACCACCCCAACCCCGATGGCCGCGCTTCCGGTCTCTGGCGGCGACAAATTTACCAAGATTTTGGTGGTTGAGAATGATTTGCCAGTTCGTCAGGCTGTGACAGAGGTGTTGGAGTTGATGGGATATGGAGTCATCACGGCCGAAAACGGCCGTTTCGCTCTGGAATGTTTCATCCACCAAAAACAAGACATTGACCTCATCATCAGCGATGTTGTCATGCCCGAAATGGGTGGCATGGAACTATTCCTGGCGGTGCAAACCATTCAACCAACTGTCAAAATGATCCTGATGTCTGGTTACCCTCTGGACGAAGGCGGAAAAGCCCTGTTGGAAAAAGGGGTCGTCACCTGGATGCAAAAACCCTTCTCCCTGCAAGAGTTATTGCGGAAAGTAGAAGAAGTGGTGGGGGGATAGTTCCAAGTTCCAAGTTAAACGAAAACTCGTGTTAATCAGTTTGATCCGTTTCATCTGTAGATAACTCTGCCCATGTGACCTTGACAGAGCCATTTCGTTTGTGTTATAGTTTAAGCGAACGTTCGCCCGAACGTTCGCTTAACCGAACAACACAACGCCCCCACCATTACCAAAGGAACATATGTCAAGAGTTACCCTAAAAGACGTAGCTGCCCAGGCAGGAGTCAGTTACCAGACAGTTTCAAAGGTATTAAATGGACAAGGTGCCGTCACACCAGAAACCCAGGCTCGCATCGAGCAGGCTGCCGCTACGCTCAACTATCGCCCCAATGTCAGTGCCCGCAATTTACGCAACCAATCCAGCAACTTAATCGGTTATGCCTGGCGCAAAAGTGTGGACAACACCCCCCACCCCGTACTTGACCAGTTTTTGTATAGCGCGGTGCAGGTGGTGGAATCCCACCAATACCATCTGTTGACCTTTTTGATTGGGGCAGATGAAGCGATGGATGTGTCGGTGTATGAGGAGCTGTTTGCCCGGCAACAGGTGGAAGGGTTTATCCTGGCCGACACCAATCGGGATGATGCCCGCATTGCCTATTTGAAAGAGCGAGGGATTCCATTTGTCAGTTTTGGTCGGGCAAACGATGCGTGGGACTTTTGTTGGGTAGATGTAGACGGCCGTTTTGGTATCTACATCGTTATGGAACACCTGTTACAACAGGGGCACCGCCGCATTGCCCTGCTGTCCTGGCCGGAAGGGTCACAAACCGGGGACGACCGCGTAGCAGGTTATCAGGATGGGTTACAAACAGGGGAATTGCCCTTTGACCCCACCCTGCTCATTCGCAGCGATAACTCCGTGCGTGCCGGGGTGGAAGGCATGAACCAACTCCTGGCCCTGGCCGAACGCCCAACGGCCGTTGTTTGTGTCAGCGACCAGATCGCCATCGGAGCCATCAATGCCGCCGCCGCCGCCGGATTAACCGTCGGCAGCGACATTGCCATCACCGGTTACGACGACATCCCCATGGCCCAATTCCTCCATCCCCCCCTCACCACCGTGCGCCAACCCATTGCTGCCGTCGGCACCGAGGTGATCAACATGCTCTTTAACCAGCTACAAGGCAAACCCATCGCACAAAAAGGGGTGCTGTTGCGCCCAGAGTTAATCGTGCGCGCGTCAGCCTGACCTGGGGTACACGATGTTTTAAGGCGCAACCTCGTGACAAACCAGAGATTAAAACATCGCACCTGTAAACAGTTATTGAGGAACAAACTATCATGGCACTCAAAGCAGTTATTTTTGACCTGGACGGGGTGATCACCGATACGGCCGAATACCATTATCTGGCCTGGCAACAGCTGGCAGACGAAGAAGGGCTATCTTTTTCCCGTGCTGAAAATGAAAAGTTGCGCGGCGTGTCGCGGCGCGACTCGTTGTTACTCATTTTGAAAGGGCAGGTGGTAGCAGAGGAAAAACTCCAGGCGATGATGGCCCGCAAAAACCGTTATTACACCAACATGCTGCACCGGGTGACCCCGGCCGATTTGTTGCCAGGGGTAGACCAGTTGTTAGACCAGTTAGATGTGGCGGGCATTCCCTACGCCATTGCCTCGGCCAGCAAAAATGCCGCCGACGTGGTGAACCGATTGGGCATTACCCATCGGCTGGCAGCCCTGGCAGACGGCAACAGCGTGGCGCAGCAAAAACCCGCCCCCCACCTCTTTCGGTTTGCTGCCGCCCGGCTGGGCATCATGCCCCATCACTGCCTGGTGGTAGAAGATGCTGAGGCAGGTATTGAAGCAGCCCTGGCGGCGGGCATGGCAGCCCTGGCTCTGGGCCCGGCCGAACGGTTTGGCGGGTTGTTGCAGCAGCCCCAGGTGATACACCGGGAACATTTACAGCAAGTAACAGTGGCCGAACTGGAAACGGCCGTTCAACCCAACCCCACCTGGGTCATCACCCAAACAGCCTGGCAACCCACTCAGCAGCACCACATGGAAACCATTTTTACTACCGGCAATGGGTACTTTGCCAGCCGGGGCAGCCTGGAAGAGGGGTTTCCAGGGGATGTGTCCCTCACCTTTGCACACGGCATCTACGACGACATGCCCATTGTTCGCACGGAACTGGTAAACCTGCCCAACTGGTTAGACCTGGAAATGCAGGTCAACGGGTTCCCTTTTCGCCTGGACAAAGGGCAATTGCTCCATTTTTACCGCCAGTTGGATATGCGCCAGGGAGTATTGCGGCGAGCGTTACGCTGGCAAAGCCCGGATGGGGCGGTATTGGACATCACGTTTGAGCGGTTTGCCAGTTATGCCCAGGAACAGGTGGGGGCCATACGGGTGTTGGTAACGGCCGTTTCCCATCCCGTCTCCCTCACCTTACACACAGGCATCAACGGCCATGTAGCCAATGAAAACTTGCTGCACTGGCAACTGGGTGAACAAGGAGTCACAGAAGATGGCACCATCTGGTTACAAAGCCACACCAAACACACCCACATTGAACTGGTAACGGCAGCTAGAGTAGAAACGGCCGTTTCCACCCCCACTTGCCAACAATGCCCCGGCCACCCCCGCTACACCCTCACCCACCACTTACAACCAGGCCAGACCTTGCTGCTGGACAAACTCACCAGCTACACCTCCAGCCGCGATCCCGGCACCACCGATTCCCCCCTGGCCCGCGCCCACCGCGCTCTGCAAAACCAGAGCTACCACCACCTGAAACAAACCCACATCGCCGCCTGGGGCAACGTTTGGGACGACTGTGATGTGGTTATCGAAGGCGACAACGAAGCCCAACTTGCCGTTCGTTTCAGCCTCTTTCAACTGCTAGTCGCCGCCCCGCAACATGACGAACGTGTCAGCATCGGGGCCAAAACCCTCAGCGGGTTTGGGTATCGCGGCCATGTCTTTTGGGACACAGAAATTTTTGTCCTGCCCTTTTTCAGCTACACCCGTCCCACCCTGGCCCGCAACATGCTCATGTACCGATACCACACCCTGCCAGGAGCCAGACGCAAAGCCCAGGGCAACGGCTTCCTGGGGGCGCAATACGCCTGGGAAAGTGCCGAAACAGGCGACGAAGTGACTCCCACCTGGGTACCTGACTTTAGCGGCACCGGGTTGGTGCGGATTTGGACGGGAGACATTGAAATTCATATAACGGCCGATATTGTGTACGCCCTGTGGCAACATTGGCAAATCACCGGAGACAATGCCTTCATGCACGACTACGGCGCAGAAATCATCCTCGATTCCGCCCGCTTCTGGGCCAGCCGTGCCGAACATGAACAAACCGAAAACGGTTATCGCTACGCCCTGCGTGATGTCATAGGCCCCGACGAATACCACGACCACGTAGACAACAACGCCTACACCAACCGCATGGCCCAATGGCATCTACAAACCGCCCTCACCATTTTAGACTGGCTCACCACCCACTACCCCCAAAAAGCAGACGACCTCACCCGGCAACTAAACCTCACCCCCAACCAGTTGGCCCGGTGGCAAGACGTAGCCGACCACCTCATCCTCAACCACAACCCCGAAACCGGGCTGATGCTGCAATTTGACGACTTCTTCCAACGCAAACCTGTCGAGTGGGACGTTTTTGCCGCGCGCACCAAATCCATGCAATTTTTACTGGGCATCGAAGAAGCCAACGCCAGCCAGGTCATCAAACAGGCAGATGTCATCATGTTGCTCTGCCTGCTGCGCGACCAATACGACACCAAAACCTGGCAAATCAACTGGGACACCTACATGCCCCTCACTGACCATAGTTATGGCTCCTCCCTCGGCCCTAGTTTTCACGCCTGGGCTGCCTGCGAGATGAACCGCCCCGACGAAGCGTATGAACATTTTATGCTGGCAGCCCGCGCCGACCTGCGCGACATTCGTGGCAATGCCGGTGAAGGTATTCACGCCGCTTCGGCCGGGGGGTTGTGGCAGGCCATCGCCTTTGGGTTTGCCGGGCTGCGTTTAACACCAGATGGATACACCATCAACCCACGTCTGCCTGCCCATTGGCGGCGTGTCATGTTTAAGTTTTATCGTCATGGCAAACGGCAGGTAATTGATATTCAAAAATAAGCCAAAGGAGGTGGTATTTGGTAAAAAACTAAAACCCTAACAAACCATCCCCCAGTTTGTAGTTCCCACTTCAGTGGGTTCAACGGCTAAAGCCGTTACTACAAACGCCAAAACAACCTTAAGTACTGTTTGTAGTTCCCACTTCACTGGGTTCAACGGCTAAAGCCGTTACTACAAACCCGATTTATACATTGCAAACGCAATAGGAGAGAAGAAATATGTCCAAGAAACACATTTTCTTATTTAGCTGGCTGCTTATCCTTAGCCTGGTATTAGCAGCCTGTTCAGGAGGAGCTGACGAAGGTGGCGAAGAACAACCAGCCGCCACCGAAGAGTCGGCAGGAGAAACAGCAACCACTGAACCATCTGAAGGTGGTGAAGAAATGGCTGGCTGTTTTATGGATGTTGAAGCGGGTGCCACCATTATCTTTTCTGGTTGGGGAGATGAAACGGAGCAACAGGTTTACCGCGACTCCATTGCCCGTTTTAACGCGGTGTGCCCCGACGTAACGGTAGATTACCAACCCATCCCGGCCGACTTCCAAACCGCCCTCAAAGCAGCCATGGCGGGTGGCACAGCTCCCGACGTTTTTTATGTAGATGACCAGTTGATGACCGCCTTTGGCCCCACCGGCCAACTGTTGCCCCTGGATGACTTTATGGCCGAGGGAGGCACCAGCCGCGAGGACTTCATCCCGTCACTGCTCTCCATCTTCACCCTCAACGGTGTCACTTATGCTTTACCCAAAGATTGGGGCACGTTGGGGTTGATTTATATACCAGCAGCTTTTGAAGCGGCTGGCATTGAGGAACCAACGGCCGATTGGACATGGGATGACCTGAAAACGGCCGCTGAAGCTATTGTAGCCACTGGCACATATGGTGGTTTCTGCCAAAACGCCGACTGGGCCCGGTTTGCCCCCTGGGCTTTTGGCAATGGTGGAGCCTATGCCAACGACGATTTCAGCGCACCCCTGTTAGACTCCCCAGAAATTCTCGCAGCGGCCACCTATGTCACTGACATGTACGCTGCTGGCACCATCGTCTCTGCTGCCGATGTGGGCGCAGGCTGGTGCGGCGAGGCCATTGGCAAGGAATTGGTCGGGATGACCTATGAAGGGGGCTGGATGGTCAACTTCATGAAACAAAACTACCCCGATGTCACCTGGAAAGCCCAGGAATTGCCCGCAGGCCCGGCCGGAAAAGCAGATGTTATCTTCACCAATGGCATCGGCGTAAACGCAGCCACCCAATACCCCAAAGCCGCCGCCGCCTTCGCCATCTATGTCACCGGCCGGGACAACCAGGGTGAAATCGTCAAAACGGGTTTTGCCTACTCCACCCATCCCGACCAACTAGACGACATCATTGACCCCAACGACGCGGCCATTGCCAAAGGTGGCACCTTTGAACTGACCCGTGTGGCGTATTGGGGTGCCAATACCGGCAAAGTCAACGATGCCGTCGGCCAGGCCCTGGAACGGGTGTATCTGGCCGACCAAACGGTTGAAGAAGCCTTTGCCCAGGCACAAGAAGAAGCGACTGCCTTCCTGACTGGTGAAGGAGCCGAAGCAGGTGGGGGAGCTATCGAAGCCCCAACCTCTACCTGTGTCCTGCCAGATGTAGAAGAAGGGGCCACCATCATCTTCTCTGGTTGGGGAGATGAAGCAGAACAGCAAATCTACCGCGACTCCATCGCCCGCTTCAACGAAGTGTGCCCCGAAATCACCGTAGATTACCAACCCATTCCGGCCGACTTCCAAACTGCCCTCAAAGCAGCCATGGCGGGTGGCACGGCCCCTGACGTTTTTTATGTGGATGACCAGTTGATGACCGCCTTTGGGCCAACCGGCCAGTTATTGGCTCTGGATGGATATATGGGTGAAGCTGGCACCGGGCGTGGGGCTTTCATTCCTTCGCTGTTAGACATCTTCACCATCGAAGGGGAGACCTACGCAGTGCCCAAAGATTGGGGTACGCTGGGGTTGATCTATCTGCCAGAAGCGTTTGAGGCGGCTGGTGTTGAAGAACCAACGGCCGATTGGACATGGGACGACTTGAAAGCGGCGGCGGAAGCTATTGCGGCCACCGGCACGTATGGTGGTTTCTGCCAAAATGCCGACTGGGCGCGGTTTGCCCCCTGGGCCTTTGGCAACGGCGGCGCATACACCAGCGACGACTTCACCACCTCCCTGGCTAATAGCGATGCCGTCATAGAGGCGGCCACCTATGTCACCGACATGTACGCGGCTGGCACCATCGTCACCGCTGCCGATGTGGGCGCGGGCTGGTGCGGCGAAGCCATTGGCAAAAAATTGGTCGGGATGACCTATGAAGGGGGCTGGATGGTCAACTTCATGAAACAAAACTATGCCGATGTGGTATGGGCAGCGCAAGAACTTCCGGCTGGCCCGGCCGGAAAAGCAGATGTGGTCTTCACCAACGGCATCGGGGTAAATGCAGCTACCCAATACCCACGCGCGGCAGCCGCCTTTGCCATCTACGTTACCAGTGCAGCCAACCAGGGTGAAATTGTGGCAACGGGTTTTGCTTACTCCACCCACCCAGAACAACTCAGCCTCATTGTAGACCCGAACGACGCGGCCATTGCCGTTGGCGGTACTTTTGACCTGACTCGTGTGGCTTATTGGGGGCCAAACACTGGCAAAGTGAATGATGCCATTAGCCAGGCATTGGAACGGGTTTATCTGAATGACCAGACAGTAGACGAAGCGTTTGAGCAAGCCAATGAAGAGATTCAAGGCTTTTTGGATGAGGCGCAATAACAGCGCGTTGTAACAAATAGAGTAGCCTCACGCACTAAAGCAAAGGCGGGCAACCCTGAATTAGGGCATGGGCTACTCCATCAGAGAGATGGTTGCCCACCTGGAAAACCGGGTGGGCAACCGGAAATCAATTATACCTGTGAAGGGTGTAATGTGGGATTTTTAGGGAGATTGGAGATTAGAGATTGGAGATTGGGTGATTTCTGGTCTCTAAACAAAGGAGGTTGGAATGACGGCCGTTACCCGTAAACGTAGTTTCTGGCAAAATCAAAGCGCAAAACGGGAAGCATTAGCCGCTTACCTGTTTATCTCCCCCTACCTGTTGGTGACTACCGTTTTTACCGTAGGGGTGTTTTTATTTGCCATCTATGTCAGTTTTACCGATTTTGACCTGTTCACCAGCCCAAAGTGGGTGGGATTGAAACATTATCAAACTTTTTTTGAGGACAAAAAATTTATTCGTTCCCTGGTGAACGTCTTTTATTACGTCATCATCGTCGTCCCGGTGCAAACCTCCCTGGCCTTGTTGGTCGCCGTCATCCTCAACGCCCCCATGCGCGGCAAACAGTTCTTCCGCACCCTGTTTTATGCCCCCAGTGTGACCTCTTCGGTGGTGATTAGTTTCATTTTCTGGTGGATGTACTTAAAAACGGGGTATGTCAACTTTTTGTTCACCAAAGTGTGGGGGGTGTTTGGGGCTGAGTGGGAGCTGGTCAACTGGCTCAATGACCCGCGTGGCCTATTTCAAATTGTTGTAGAGGCCATTTCCGGGTATCGCATTCCCTCTGACCAGTGGTATTTGCGCGGGCCAAGTGTGACCTGGATGGCGATTATGGCACAAAACATCTTTACCACCGTCCCGACCTTTATGATTATGTTCCTGGCTGCTTTGCAAGATATTTCGCCTTCGCTTTATGAAGCGGCTTCGCTTGATGGGGCCAATAAACGGCAGCAGTTTTTCCGTATTACGGTGCCCATGTTGCGCCCGGTTATTTTTCTGGTGGTGGTGCTGGGGACGATTGGCACCTGGCAAATTTTTGACCAGGTGAAGCTTTTGACGGCCGGTGGCCCGTTGGATACGACATTGACCCCGGTGTACCTGATTTACACCGAAGCTCTGGGGGAAAATGGCCCACCAAACATGGGGTATGCGGCTTCGCGGGCTTTTATTTTGGGGTTGATTATTTTGACCTTTACCTTTTTCCAGCGGCGATTTATTGAAAAAGGGACGGAGCAGTATTAGGGGAGGTAATCCATGACGACCATTCCAGTTCAACCAAAATCTATCATCGGCAAAAGCGGTGGCAATTCGTTGTTGACGGGGAAAAATGTAAATTTAGTGGTGCGGTATGGGTTATTAACGGCCGTTGCCCTGCTCGTTTTTATGCCTTTTATCCTCTCCTTCCTGGGGTCATTCAAAACCGACTCCGAGATTATCGCCTTCCCGCCCACTTTTTTGCCCGAAAACTGGCTGTGGCAAAACTGGCCCGACCTGTTTGATACCGATTTAGGCGGGCAACCCACCCCCCAGGGCACTACTTCGATTGGTTTGATTGTGGGGTTGTTTGCCTTTTACCTCACCTTTTTATTGACGGGCATGTCGAACCAGCAACAGGGCAAGGGATTACCACAAACCGTTGGCCTGCCTCTGTCGGTGGCGTTGGTGGTGGTTGCCAGTTATGGGGTGGCATATTATTTGGGTCGTTCGTTTGAATCGGATGGGGTGTTGCAACTGACAACGGCCGTTGCTATGGGTGCCCTGAT
>CAZPEJ010000142.1:0-9586 GCA_964585465.1 uncultured Ardenticatenaceae bacterium | reverse complement strand
CAGAATGTCAATGTCAACAGCCAGAGGGCCATCCACTTGCAGCACCCCTTCAAAGGCATCCTGGCCCGGCCGGGCCAGCGGATCGTTAGCAGCTAGTTCCAAACTCGACAAGGTGACATTGTTGCTACTATCCCAAAGGTATGGGAAACGTTCAAAGTCATCGAGCAGATTGGGGTCATAGGGGTCGTTCTCAAGGATGGAGGCAAAGGATTGGGTGGCGAAACCAGCAGCGACACCAACTGGATTGTTGAGTCGCAGGATGATGGTTTCAGTTCCTTCCCATTTGGTGTCATCAGCGGTTGCCAAAGAAAAGCTCAACTCGGACGGGCCGCCATTGACAAAAACAAGCGTACCGGACACTGGCGAATAATCCCGTTCAGGTGTGGCGGAACCAGGCTCAGTGAGGTAATCAACAGACACTTGGGCCGGGTCGTCGCTGTTCATCGGCCGATTAAGTTTGATGACAATGTCGCCGCTAGTTCCTTCTTCTACATCATAACTGCCACTGGCAAAAGTGACTGCCAACTCGGGAATTTCGGCCACGCCGTAAAGCGATGCGTCATCAACGTAATAAGTGATTTCACCGCCTGTATTGAGGGTGCCCAAAGCCCAGCCGTACACCTGGGTTAGGGTAAACCCATCGTTGGGCGCACCGTTGCCAATTTCTTTACGCACGAAATCGGCGAAAGGAAATTCAAAATACTGCCAGCCCAAAAAGTTATCAACCAGGCTGACGGTGAAGCGTTCGGCATCATCCCTTGTGGAGCCTGGATTGCGGTTGTCGAGGACATCCACAAAAATGGTCGTGCCTGAGTTTTGACCGTAGAGCCAAAAACTCAACCCCTCAAAGCTGCTCCAATCTTGGGGAGTCCAGGTGTCAACGGCCGTATTTTCAAAGGCGTGAATGAAACCTGCAAAAGCAGCTACGTCCCCAGTGAGTGCCAGAACATGGTTGCCACTGTTAGAACCGGGAACCGGAGCTGGCGGCACGTCAGTAATGGTTATGGACACAGGGCTACCGTCGCTAAAGGTGAAAAAGCCGATGAGGTTGCCATCTGCGTCTGTGCCGCTGGGCAGGCCGTTCTCGAAATCGTCCACAATTTGAGTCGGCATCACCAGGGGGCCTTCGGAGAAGACCCAATAATCGGTGCGGAAGGTAACGTCGGAGCCAGAGTTGCCGATGATGGCGATGACGATGTTAACCAACTGGCCGTTGCCACCGCCAGAGACCGAAGCGGCATCGAGGATGCCGTTGCCACCAGTCAAGAAAGAGTTGTCGTCAAAAAAATCAGCCAACGGGATAGAGATTTGTTGCCAGCCGCCGCCGCTGACAGCGCAGGGGCCAGCAGGTGAGACAGTGCAGTTGTACTGGAATTCATCGTCGGCGGGTGAGCTAATGCTGTCGTCCCCGTCATCATCATCTTGCAAGTTGATTTCCAGGGTGTAATCTTGGCCCGCGTCTGGGTTGATCCAAAAGTTGAAAGTGTCGCTGCCGGTAAGGTCTGTTAGATTGGTACGGCCGAATCCACCAAAAAAACCAGGCACCCCACCAGAACCCCAACCGGTTTCTAATGAGAAAGTGCCGCCATCACTGGGTGGCAGATCAGTGGTGTTGGGGCCGATACCCCCACCCCCAACAGAACCACCAAAGGTAAACCAGCCATTGCCAAAGGGATCACCATGCTCCATGTCGTCAAAAACGATCAGGGTGCCGCTTAGTGGCCCGCCAGAGGTAAATGAGAACTGGTCAAAATCAACTTCCACAGTGGAACCGGAGCCGCCCGCAACCCCAGAAACGACAACCACTACTTCGTCGAGGTCGCCATTAAAGGTGCCATCACCACCTGTCAGCAAGTCAGTAAAGCTGCTAACAGGCGCACTAAGCAACGTCCATTGGTCATCAAAAGAAACAGCGGAGAAGGTAGTGTCTAGCCGGAAGGAGTCTTCCACGCCATTTGTCCAACCATCACCATCCACATCCTCACGGATGGTGATTTCCAACGCATATTGTGTTACCGTGGCGTTACTTTGGTTAAGCACCCAAACGTTAAACCAGGGATCAACCGGAAGGGCGATCTGAGATGCGTTTTCAAAATTCTTGAAAAAACCACCGTAGAAAACACTGGCAGAACCTTCTCCTCCCCAACCAGTGCTGAGGTAGTAACTGCCTTCTTGGGGCCGATCATCAAGTACGCCGCCGCCACCGCCAGCCATGTTGCCGCCAAAAAAGCCCCAATCGGAGGCATCACCATCTTCAAAATCATCAATGATAACATCCGGTGTGGCCGCCATGACAACCTGCGAACGACTGGTCATGGGCGTTATGAAACCGATAATCAATGTGCCAATCACGACCATAACTAAAAAATTTCGTATCTGGTTCTTCATAACAATCGTTTCCTTACAGGAGATGACCGTAAAACAAACTGCGTTGTTATCGTCCTGTGTTTTAGATCAACTTTTTCGTCGGTCTGAATGCGCCTAAAAACACGCAATCTTTGTCGTTACTTTTCAAACTTGTTCCGATTTTATTTTGAGTTGGGTCTTAAATTGTTTCGCTATAATGGGGACTCCTCAATGTTAGGTGGGATGTATGCAGTTATCTTAAATTCCGTATACGCCAACCCAATCAATCAATACCTTTACCTGGTCATCCCTGATTTTGGCAACCGTTTCTTCTGAGATACCGTAGTAGGGTGAGCGGATACCATTCGTCTTGAAAGGATAAACGCCACCCAACGCCAGGTTTAAGATGAGGAATTTCTCGTCGTTGAATACCCAAGGGCCGAAAAAATCAACCATAGGACGCATCACACGATAGATGATCTTCTCATCAACCTTGAACACCATTCGATCAGGTGCCCAGTCCACTGTGTAAATATGCCAGGAGGTAGCGTTCTCACCGTTTGGAAAGAACAACTTGTTGACCAAAGCAGATTCTCCGCAATAACCGGGACCATGAACTGCACAGCTGATCCAGTCTGGCTCACCTACATATTCCATGACATCAATTTCGCCATTTTCAGGCCAACTTCCACTCCCCATGGCCCAAAAGGCGGGCCAGAGACCTGAACCAGCCGGAAGTTTCATTCGCACCGATGCTGATCCATAGGTGAAATGGAATTTCTCCCTGGTATCAATTCGCCCAGAGATGAAATCAAAACATTGGCCATCGGGTGTTGTGAAACCTGGTTGGTAATGGGGATGGAGAACGAGTGCTTTATGGGCATCGCCAGCCTCTTCATGTAGGGAGGCGACGTAAATCGTTTCGCTCGAATTGACATAGGCTTGTTGTTCGTTATTAACGACTTTGCCGGTTGTGCGGACACTCCATTTAGACAAGTCAAGTTGACCGGAACTGAAATCGTCCCAAAAGATGAGTCGGGGTTTTGCTAAGTCGGGAAGGAAATCTGGTGGTGGCATCTGTCAACCTCTCAAGATTGAAAACCTGTGGCAAGCTGAATCACGCTTATTCACCTGAATTAGAAATCGGCTGATAAACACGCACGTAATCAACATAAAGGTTTTGTGGAAACTCAGTATCCAGGGCAATCGTTCCGCCTAATGTGCCACCCAGGGCGAGATTGAGGATGATGAAAAAGGGCTGATCGAAAACCCATTCGCGGTTTCCCACTGCGTCCCGGCCGAGATCGTAATAAAGTTCACCATCATAGAACCAACGAATGCCGTCAAAATCCCATTCGACTGAAAAGATGTGGAAGTCGTCAGCAATAGGATGGTCCTGTCGGTTCCACCTGGTTAACCCCCCGGCCCCGGCGTAACCAGGCCCGTGAACGGTTCCCACGACGAGGTCGGGTTCTCGCCCAACGTACTCCATGATGTCGATCTCGCCGACGTTCGGCCAGTTGCTCTGATTTGGATCCTCGGTGTCACGCCCGAAATTATCACCGAGCATCCAGAAGGCTGACCACGTCCCAACACCGTTGGGCACCTTGATGCGCGCCTCAACACGGCCGTATTGAAAGGCTTGGAGACCTTGAGTCAGGAGCCTGGCCGAGGTGTAGTAGGAGTCCTCATACCGTTCCTGTCGGGCTTCAATGACCAGCAAACCATTCTCAACACGGGCATTTTCAGGGCGAGAGGTGTAATACTGCGCCTCTCCATTTCCCCATCCCCAGCCACCGATGTCATAAGTCCAATGAGCGGGATCAATGGTATCGCCGTCAAATTCCTCCTGCCACACCAGCTCCCACCCTTGCGCGGGAGCTGGTGAGATGGGTAGAGGGGTGCTGATTGGGGTGGAGGTAGGCACAGAAGTCGGTAGTGGTGTATCTGTAGGTGCCGAGGTCATGGTCGGCGCGGCAATTGTCACTTCCTCCGTCTCAGGAAGCGCGGTTGACCCGCAACCGATGTTCATGAATAGAATAAAAAAGATGGGTAATAAGGCACGCCACAACCGCAGATCTGTGCCTGTTCTACTTGTTTTGCGCTCTTTAGTCATCATCTCAAATGAATAAACCAGGAGTTGCTCTCCAGGGAAACCCTTAAAAATGCCACTCTCAGCCGGTTTAGAATTAAACGAAAAATCCAATCAACATCACCCAGCACTATCCTTTTACAGCACCTTCTGTCAAGCCTGCAATAATGTGACGCTGTAGGAACATAAACAAAATCAGCATAGGGATCATCAACATAATCACGGCTGCTGCCAGTGCTGGCCAGTTACTACCGTAAACACCTTCAAAGACGATCAGGCCACGCGTGATGGGGTATAAGTCGTCGTTTGTCAAATAAATTGTGGGCAGAATCAGCTCATTCCAAATGCCGATGGCGTGCAGCACAGTCACCGTCGCTACAGCTGGCCGGATGAGAGGCAAGACAATCGTCAGGATAAAACGGACGTAACCACAGCCATCCATCGCCGCCGATTCATCCAACTCCCTGGGAATTGACTTGATGTAGTTCACCATGATGATGACACCAATAGGGTTGACCAGGAAGAGCATAATATACCCGATGCGGGTGTTGTATAGCTCCAGGTTGAGGATCAACTGGAACTGGGGAATCAATGCTGGTGGCAAGAACAAAGCAATGACGTACAGGGTTAATATGTACTTGCTGTAACGGCCGTAACCCCGCGCAATTGGGAAAGCGAGAAACACCGTGGTAATAACAAAAATGGTGGTAGCCACGACCGTGTATAGGGCTGAATTGAGTAAATAACCAGGGAAATTGGCCAGTTTCCAGGCATCAATATAATTTTGGAGGTTCAGCTCCGCAGGCAGCCCAGTAGCGTTACGGAAGAATTCTCCCAGGGTCTTAAACGACGTACTAAACAACAGCAGTAGTGGGCCGATGTAAAGGGCGGCAATTGCCAGCAAAAACAGATACGATCCAATTTTGGCCCAGTCAACGCGTGGTGCGGCAGGCCTTTGCTTTATTTGCAGGTCTCTTTCTGTAATCGGGCTCATCACATATACCTCTGCTCGCGGCGACTCACAATGTATTGCGCCGAAAAGCCAATTATTAGAACCAGGAAAAACAGGACAATTGAGGCGGCAGCAGCAAAACCCTGACGGAATGAACTGGTGACTGCGCCTGATGTTTGACCAAAACCCTGTGCAAATACCAGATAACCAAGAACCTGCGTGCCGGGTCGGTAGCCAATTAACACCAGGAAGAGCTGCCACGCTTGCAGTGAACCAATAATATTCAGGAGGAAGTTGGTGTTGATGCTCGGAGTTAATAAAGGCCAGGTCACATTCTTGAAGAGATCCCAACGCCCTGCGCCATCAATCCGAGCTGCTTCGTACAGTTCGCCCGGAATGGTCTGTAGACCAGCCAGGAAAATGACCATGGTGACGCCCATATTGGCCCAAATTTGCACCACAATGACCCAGGCAAAGGCTTCATTGGGTGAACCTCCCAAAAATTCAGATTGTAAACCAAACGTTGACCACAACTGCGCGACTGGCCCATTTCGGGGCAATAGAAACAGCTGCCACATCAAACCTTGAATGGCAACCCCTAGAATAACAGGCAGAAAATATAGGGTGCGAAAAACAGTTCTACCCTTTAAATTTTGATTTAAAACAAGAGCGACAATCAGCCCAAATGTAAACTGGATCGTCGTCACAAAAAACATGAACACCAATGTACGCTTCAGAGCGTCAATGTTATCGCGGGAGGCTACGCCGCGGAAGAGAAACTCTTGGTAGTTATCAAAGCCAACCCAGTTGATAGGGGCACCGCGAATACCGGTCGCGTCTGTAAAAGAGTAGACACTGGTTGCTATGGATGGCCCCAGGGCAATAAGCAGATACAAAAGAAGACCTGGCAAGAGTAATAAGAGTGGGATTGAACGCTGCCAGCCACTGCCAAAAAGGTGATTTTTCATGATCTAAGCCTCCATTTATCAGTGGGGATAGGCTTCTTCCCTATCACGAGAAGAAGCCTATCACTATTCACTATCCTGTAACCCACTTATCTACTGATTGGCATCTAGTCCTGCCTGTAGATCTTCTTGAGCCTGGTTAGCTAGAGCTGTAGGATCTTCCCATTCGTTGAATGGCGCGAACCAGGAAGCTCCCTGTGAACCATTAGACCACTGTCCGGCACCCTTGGGCTGTACCCAGAACTGCTCGAAACCAACACGATAATTGGTCAGGTAGGGAGCCACTTCTCGTCCAAGCTGGCTGTCTAGTGTCGCTGTAGGCTGAGTTGGAATGAAACCAACAACATTTACGAAAGCCTGGTAATTATCTGGCTCAGAGAACATGGCTACATAGTTCAACGCCGCTTCCTGGTTGGGGGAATCAGCTGCAATAGCCCAGCCCTGGTCGTACTTACCAAATAGATATTGATTGTCTTCGGGATTGTCGCTGCCGGGGAAGGGGATATAACCCCACTCGAATTCAGGTGCGGCATCTTCTAGGGCAGGGGCCTGCCAGACACCAGTAGGCATGAAGGCGACATCACCAGCTGCGTAGCGAGCTGGAGCAGCATCGTGGGAAAGTCCGGTCACACCACTTTCGAGCATTTGTGTGGCGTAGATATTGTAACGCTCAAAAAGAGCAATGCCGTTGTCATCGTTCCACTTGATGGTGCCGGTCCACAGCCCTTCAACCAGAGCTGCTTGATCGGGGTAGTTGGCCCCCAGCAATCCATAGGCACCCACGAAGATGGGCCAGCCATCGCCGCCACCAGCAGTCATGCAGAAGTAACCAGCGGCCGTAACGGCATCACAGGCCTCGACCAGTTCGGTCCATGTGGTGGGGACACCTACGCCAACTTCGGTCAGAAGGGTTTTGTTGACAAACATGCCGCTGTAGGAGACACGGCCGAGATTGACGGAATAAACACGGCCGTTATATGAACCAGCATCGCGGATGGTAGCCTCGTCATAGTTGGCGACAAAGGGTTGGTCGGTGATGTCCAGCAGCAGGCCAGCCTCGATCAAAGTTTGCCAGTTGGGCGGTGTTACGTCGCTCATGTAAGGTTGGGCTGCGTTGGAGAAGCCAAAGATGTCAATGACATCAATGTCATTAGCCGTCAGTCGGGTTTGTGTAATTGTGCTCAAGTCACCGGCACTGACGACTGACATATCAACTGTTACATTGGGGTAGGCAGCCTCAAATTGGGCATTGAATGTTTGCATATATTCCACCATTGGCGGATTTTGATGGACGAGGACTCGGAGGGTTACTGGCTCTGCTTCGGCTACTGGTTCAGCGGTTTCCTCGGTGTTTGTAGGCGGTTGGGTCGCTTCAGTTTCAGTGTCGTTTACGGCCGTTTCATTATTGCCGCCACAGGCCACAAGCAACAAACTGGCTATAACCAACATCGTAAACAAGGTAAAAAATTTAAACTTTTTCATGTGGGGTTCTCCTCTCTTATTCTTTATAGTTTGAATAGGTAAAAGGTAAATGGGGTTATGATCTGTTAGTTTACTTTCTCAGCTATCACCTCCTCTAGCGGTTTGTCGGAAAAGTCCCTCATGGAACGCGGATGATGCAGGTTTGGCGGGTTTTCGCGGATTCTTTTTCTTTGGTCTTATCCGCGTGCATCCGCTCCACCCGCGTGACCCGCGTACTATTCTGTCGTTTTCCGACAGGCTGCTAAGACAAAGCATAATGGCAAATGGTTTGTCACTATATGTGTTTTTCGCGAACGAGTTTATTTCTGAAAACGTTTTCAGAATAATATAATAGATTTAACACAAAGTCAATAGTTTCTCCTAATAATTTGGGGTGTTTTCAACGATAAACCCCTTTGCATGAAAACGTTTTCTGTATAAAATAGTGAAAAGGATTTTTGCAATGCCTGAAAGTGAAAACAAAGTTACAATTTGGGATATTGCCGAGAAGGCTCAGGTTTCTCCAAGCACCGTTTCCCGTGTTTTGCGAAATTCGGCTGGGGTGGCAGACAAAAAGCGATCTGCTGTGTTACAAGCCGTAGCCGAACTGGATTATCGGCCGAATATCTTTGCTCAAAGCCTGGCCAGTGGGCAATCTATGACCATTGGTGTGCTAACACAAAATTTTGGTAGCCCTTTCTACGATGGTATTTTGCAGGGTATCTTGTTAGGCATGGAGGATACCAACTATTGGCCATTGTTTGCCGACGGTCGGTGGCAATCGGCAATAGAGGAACAGGCACTGGAGCAGCTTTTAGCCCGGCGGGTGGATGGTTTGATTGTGATTGGTGGCCAGGTAAGCGAGGAAGTGTTACAAAAGATTGCTGCACAAACCCCACTCATTGTAGCCGCCCGCGAACTGCGATCTATGCCGGAAAACTGCCTGTTTGTGGACAACTACGAAGCGGCCTATCGGGTAACGCGTTATTTGCTGCAAATGGGACACCGCCACATTGCCCACGTAACGGCTCCGGTGATGTATCATGGGACGGTGGACGATATTGCCAAGCGGTATGCGGGTTACCAAGACGCTTTGCGAGAAGCGGGAATTGAGCCAGATCCGCGGTTGTTAGTCGAAGGAAATTTGCAGCAGCAGTCGGGTGTTTTGGCGGTTGAAATGCTACTGGCACGGGGACGGCCGTTTAGTGCTATTTTTGCTGCCAATGACCAGATGAGTTTTGGCGTGCGGTTGGCACTGTACCGCCACAATATTCGTGTACCGGAGGATGTATCGGTAATGGGGTTTGATGATGAATCTTCAGCAGCTTACATGGTGCCGCCGCTCACAACGGCCCGCCAACCTGCGGTGGAGATGGGGCGGATGGCAGCCCGGGGCATTTTAACTCGCATCAACGGCGGGTCTTTTGATTTTCCCGTATTCAAAGCGGATCTAGTTATTCGTGAGTCAGTAGCGCGTTACCGTTAAAACTAGCAGTTTGTCGGAAAAGTTGCAATGGAACGCGGATGACGCAGATTAAACGGGTTTTCGCGGATTTTTTCTCTGGTCTTATCCCTGTGTATCCGTTCCATCCGCATGACCCGCATGTTATTCTGCTGAAGGGGATTAGAGATTGGAGATTAGAGTACCCCACCCGTCGCTGGAACTACCCAAAACGGGCGGTACCATGATCGGCCGTTTGGCTGGGGTAATGTTTTGCTTCGATAACGGCCGTGCCACCACTTTCGCTGAACTCACAGGTAGCGTAGGAA
>CAZPEJ010000141.1:0-9709 GCA_964585465.1 uncultured Ardenticatenaceae bacterium | reverse complement strand
GTGCAAGCCATTGAAACGGCCGTTCACAAACCCAACGTGTTAATTCAATCCTCGGCCGTTGGTTATTACGGCCCTTGCGGGGATGAAGTGGTCACAGAAACGGCATTACCCGGCAATGACTTTCTGGCACGGGTCGTCATGGAATGGGAAGGGGTAACGGCCGTTGTAGAATCCATGAACGTGCGACGGGTAATCATCCGCACCGGGGTCGTTCTCAGCCCCAAAACGGGAGCTTTACCGCCTTTGGTGTTACCCTTCAAACTGTTTGCGGGCGGGCCAATAGGCAGTGGCAACCAATGGTTTCCCTGGATTCACATCGTGGACGAAGTACGCGCCATCCGTCATCTGCTAGACACGCCCACCACCAGCGGAGTCTACAACCTGTCAGCACCCCATCCCCTTACCAATCGGGCATTCGCCAAAGTGATAGGACAGGTATTAAAACGGCCGTCTTTCATCCCCATACCAGCTTTTGCCCTCAAACTACTATTTGGCGAAGTTGCCACCGCCCTGCTCACCGGGCAACGAGCCGTGCCCGACCGCCTGCAACACAGCGGTTTCACCTTCAAATTCCCCGATGCCACTTCAGCCCTAAAAGATTTGTTAACCCGGTAAAACGCAACAACCCGGCCGCAAAAATCGGTGAAAATTCCACCTATCCGTCCCGTTCCTGGTTAAACTCCCAATCATATGGATTCATTTTTTATCTGGTTAGGCTCTGGGCGAGCAAAACGGCGCGGGGTAAGCAACCAGGGGCAATGGTTAGATAAAGCTGCCCAGGCCGGGCTGCCCGTTCCCAACGGAGCCATCTTACTAGACAGCTTTTTCCACCTGGCCCAACAACAGGGAGCCATTCTGCCAGAAAACGGCCGAATCCACACCCCAGACCCCACCCAACTTCACCACCTGCTCTACCAGGTGGCCCGCTTCCCCAAACTCAACCACCCGGTCACGGTTCACCCCCTCATAACCACCTCACAGCCAACACCTCTACCCCTTCATTCCGTTTCCCTCACCCAGCCCGATGAGTTGGCTGCCACCTTAAAAAACGCCTGGGAAGTGGCAACCACCACCCCGCCGCCACACGATGTCTTGATCCTGGAACAGGTGATACCCCACACACACGGCACAGCCCAAACCTCCCCAACCGAAAAAGTGGATCAGGCAGAAACGGCCGATTCCCTCCTCACCCTACCCCAGTTAACCCCCTGGCAGTTTTCCGCCTCACCCCATTTACCCCCCTTTGCCCAACGACTACAAAAATTATTACGTGGCATCCGTCGCACATTTACCGGTTCCTGGTGGGTACAATGGATAGATGACGGCCGTATCTGTTGGCTGATACAATTACACACAATTCAACCAGGGCCATCCCATCCCCCCTCCCAATAATCAGGCCCGTTTTACTTGCGGTATTGCGTGCAGAAATCTTACCGGAATACGCAATACATCATATCCCCCAAAAGGAGTTTTATTGTGAAAGTATCCTGGAAACATATTGGTAGTTTGTTTGTTTTGTCGTTAATCACGTTGTGGCTGGTGATGGGACAACTGCCTACCACAGCCAGCCGCGCCCCCGGCGGCAGAGTCCCCAACCAAGTTGCAGCACCCGAAATAGCAGGGCCATTGGTCAGCGAACCAGCCGTGCCCCAACTCAGTTTACCCGTGCGCGACTTACCCGTCGCCGAACCAGAATACATCCTGGAGCGGGAGATAAACCCCCGGCACAACCCGCTGACCGATTTTGCCCTGGATTTTGGCAACATATCCGGCCCGGTTGACCCATTGTTACAATTCACCTATCCCAATAACGGCCGAACCCCCTCCCCCACACTCACTTTTGAAGGAGTGGACAATTTTTGTGGCTGTTCACCGCCCGATACCATCGGTGATGTTGGCCCCAATCATTACGTACAAATGGTCAATGCCACCAAATTCAGCATCTTCGACAAAACCGGCAACCTGCTCACCGGCCCCACCGATTTGAACGACCTGTGGACAAGCGGCGGCTGCTCCACCAGCGACAACGGTGATCCAATCGTGGTCTACGACGGTCTGGCAGATCGTTGGCTGCTAGCCCAATTCAGCAACGGCAACGGGGTCTGTGTCGCCATCTCACAAACGGCCGATCCCACCGGCGCGTACTACGGCTACGAATTTACCACCCCCAGTTTCCCCGACTACTTCAAAATCTCCGTCTGGCCCGATGCCTATTACATGAGTGCCAACGAAAGCACCTACTCCGCCCTGGCCCTCAATCGAACACCCATGCTCAGTGGTTTGCCAGCTACAACCGTTCGTTTTGCCGGCCAAACCAACCTCCTGCTCCCTGCCGACGTAGATGGCTCAACCCCACCCCCAGCCAACACCCCCGGCATCTTCTACACCTTCAAAGACAACTCCTTTCATGGCGGGGCAGACCGGCTAGAAATTTTCGAGTTAGATGTAGATTGGGTCACACCCGGCAACTCCACCTTCACTCTGGCCCAAACCTTAAATATCACTGCCTACACTTACACCGTTTGTGGTTTCTTTAACTTCGACTGTGTGCCCCAGGCTGGCACCAGCCAACGGGTAGACGCTGTTTCCGAATGGCCCATGTGGCGGCTGGCCTATCGCAACTTTGGCAGCTACGAAACCATGCTGGCAAACTTTGCCATTGACGTAGGGGCAGACCGTTCAGGCATTCGCTGGTATGAATTGCACCGCAGTGGTGGCACCTGGTCTATTTATCAGGAAGGCACCCACGCCCCCAACGATGGCCTGCACCGTTTCATGGGCAGCATGGCCATGGACGGCAGCGGCAACATTGCCCTGGCTTATAGCGTTTCCAGTTCTTCCCAATTCCCCTCTATCCGCTATGCCACTCGTCTAGCCAGCGACCCACTGGGCACGTTGCAAGAAGAAGCGGTGTTGTTTGCAGGTAGTGGCTCCCAAACAGCCAGTAGCCGATGGGGAGATTACAGTGCCTTGAGCATTGACCCGGCCGATGATTGCACCTTCTGGGCCACCAATGAGTATTACCCCAGCAACAGTAGCAACCACTGGAACACCCGCGTCGGGGCCTTTGTGATGCCAGAGTGCCAGGGCGGCGGCGCCCAAGCAGATATGAGTGTGAGCAAAACGGCCGATTCCCCCACCGTCACAGTTGGTTCTCTCTTGACCTACACGGTGATTGTAACCAACGACGGCCCGGATGCCGCCTCGGCCATCGTCACCGACACCCTACCCACCGAATTAACGTTTGATTCAGCCACTGGCGGCACCTGTAACGAATCGGGGGGTATTGTCACCTGCGAAACCGCCACCATCGCCAATGGCGACAGTGCCACCTTGTACATCGTGGCTCAGGCCAATCAAAGTGGTGAACCGCTAAACACCGTCAGCGTCGCCCCCCTCGATGCCATAGACCCCAATCCCAATAACAACAACGCAGAGGCCCCGGTTTCTGTTTTGCCTGGTTCCCACAGCCTCTACCTTCCCATCGTGGTCAAGGTGGATGTCACCATCACCAACGAAGGAATAACCCTGGCAAACACCTATCGCACCATTGCTGGTGTTCCCACTGTCACCGGAGATGCCACCCTCGACGACAACTGTTTCCAACACGCCCGCTACATGGCAGAAAATAACATCATCACCCACGACCAAGACCCTAACCTCCCCTTTGCCTCTCCCGAAGGGCAAATTTGCGCCGAAAATGGCAACGCCTGGTTAGGTAGCGAATTTTTCCAACCCTACTGGCAAGTTCACCATACCATCGAGGGTTGGATGGGGTCTGTGCCACACCGCATCTGGTTACTCTATCCCACCACCCCCACCTTTGGATACGGGTTTTATACCGCCGCCAACAACCGGGCCGGGGCGGCACTAGATGTCCTCTCCGAAGCTAACTTTTCTGCCGATGCCAGTTACACCGGTTGGCCCGTTCGTTACCCCGCCCCTAATCAAACAGACATTCCAGCCACCGCTTACCCCATCACCCTTAACTGGGCCTACTTTGGGGCCACCCCGGTTCTCGACAGCACCAGTTTAACCGCCCAGGGTGGCGGCCCTATTGCCCATACCGCCAACACCACGTTAGATGTGGGTCACAAAGGCATTCAAATTCTGCCGACGAACAGTTTGCCCGCCAACACCACCTTCGACGTAACCGTCACAGGTACTTACGACGGCACTCCGTTTTCTTATAGCTGGCAATTCACCACCGGGGACGCAACCATTCAGCCTGCTGGTCAGGTCGAGTAACCCTGACTTCGATCCAAACAAAAAAGGCGACTTACGAAAGTCGCCTTTTTTGTATTCCCACTATTTCCCACTGAACCGCGCATTTCAGCACAAGTCTGCTAACAGTATAAATAAAAAGCTTCCCCCATCCTACGGCGAATGTGACAAATTTTCACGTCACTTCTTTGTAGAATTTGTACAGAGCCGTTAGAAACTAACCCAAACCTAATGCTGCAATTGCCACAGCTTCAAAGCCAGGTGCAAAGCCAGCCGCATATTAGCCTGGTTCAAATCGTGACCGGTGAGTTCCTGGATACGTTCCAGGCGGTATAACAGGGTATTTCGATGAATGTACAAGGTTTCGGCCGTTTGGCTGATATTGCCGTGATGGGAAAAATAAGCATCCAGGGTTTGTACCAGGCTGCTGTGGTGTTCTTCATCATAGGTAGCCAGCGCCCCAAGCACCTGGCGGGTAAAACTCACCACCGACGGAATATGCTCCAACTGCCCCAACAGGCGATAAATGCCCAAACTATTAAACGCCACCAGATGGTTTAATTTGAGCCGATGTCCTAACTGCATGGCTTGTAACGCTTCCTCATACACCTTGGGCCAATCGGCCAAAGTCAGGGCCGGGCCACTGATGCCACCAATCAAGCGGGCCTGGGGAAACTCATTTTCCACTTCGGTTTGCAGCCGTCGCCCCAATTCATGGGCTGTTTCCATATCATCTGAACTTCGCAAGGCTTGAAAGACACAAATGTGTTTATCGCCGTAAATGTGTACCAGAGCAGGGCGGTGGTGGTTGTTCAAAATCCAGTTAACGGCCGTTTCCAACCGCCGCAACGATGGGTTTTGGGCAGCCGAAGCCCAGGCAAAGGTCATCACCGCATGAGCCTGTTTGGTATCATGATCCAGCCGCCCCTCCAGCCGCTCAATCTCTCTGGCAGGCAACGTATTAGAAAGCAACCCCTCCAGAAAATCCCCCCGCAACGCCTTTTTAGCCTCGCTCACCGCCTTGGCCTTGGCCATCTCCAGAGCAATCGCCGCTGCCCCGTGTTCCACTGCCAGCGTATCCAGCGGGTCCAACTGGTCGGCCGGGCCAATCACCGACAAATACCCCCGCGCCCGATCCCCCGACACAATTGGGCTGATTAACCGCCCCATGTTTTCAATTGGGAGAAGTTGCTGCCAGTAACTTTGCCGTGCTTTAGCAACTGCTTTGCGGTTGAGAAGCAAATCGGGCAACCCCTCCCGGTAAGTCAGAATGTCGCCCAATACATCCAGATCAATGAAAGTGTCGTGTGGTGTACTCATGGCTTGAATATCCAGCCGTTTGTCCTGCACCACCACAATTTTGCCGGTCAACTTGGCAATCACCTCGGTCATGGCCTCTAAACCCAACCCTTCGCGGGACATCTCCGAAAGTTTGCGGTAGAGCTGCATTCCCCGTTCGCTGGTGGCGGTCTGCCTGTCCAATAACAAGGCCACAATGCTGCGGTGAACTTCGCGGATCAGGGTATCGGTCGGGGCAATTAACAGAGGCACACCTAAACGGCCGATTTGTGTTTCCACCACCGGAGCCACCCCATGAAACAACAAAACACCCGCAATACCCAAACGGGTCAAGGTATCTATCTGTTTGAGCAACATGGTTTCGCTCACCTGGGCTTGCAAAACGGCCGAAACCATTACCAAATCACCCGCCTGTACCTGTTCCGCCAAATCCTGCCACGACGAAAGCAAAGCCACCCAATGCACCGCCCGGCGCGCCTCCTTAGCACCAGCCACAACGGCCGTTTCCAATGGCAACGCCAGGCGGATTAAATCGCTAATCGTGACATCATTCGCAGTAGCCTGTTCATTCATATCTATCTATTCACCACCCAAAACACGTCAGGTTTCCACCCCTTTCCCGCCAAATCCCCTCACACTTCACGTTTCACGCTTCCCACCCGCAAAGGCAACCGCACAATAAACGTCGTCCCTTCCAACGGCACACTGACCGCCTGAATTTCACCCTCATGCTGCTCAATAATGCGGTGGCAATTTGCCAGCCCCAATCCCGTCCCCTTGCCCGGCTCTTTCGTCGTGTAAAAAGGTTCAAAAATGTGTGCCAGTTCGGCCGGGGAAATCCCTTTGCCATTGTCCCGCACCAACACCTGGATCGTCTCCTCTTCCGGGTCAAAACGGGTCGTAATTTCAATAAAACGGCCGTTTGCCCGATGGAGCAAAGCATCCCGCGCATTCACCAACAAATTCAGCCACACACTTTTCAAATGCTCCCAACTAGCCGTTATCAACGGCAAATCCTCCGCCAGCACTTGAATCATTTGAATTTGCGCCGTCTGCAACTGATAAAACACCAAACGCAACGCCTGTTGAATCGAATCATTCACACTTCCCAGCCGAAAAGCATAATGTTCCTGGCGGGCAAAATCCAACAACTCCTGCACCACTTTAGCAGCACGTTCTCCGGCGCGGGAGATTAAATCTACTGCCTCATAATTTTCATCCTCCACCGGAATCACCATCTTTAACAGCTGGGCATTCGCATTGATGGCTGTGAGTGGGTTATTGATCTCATGGGCTACCCCGGCCGCCAGCTGCCCAATCGCCGCCAACTTCCCCGCCTGCAACAAAGAACTTTCCAGGCGGCGTTCCTCGGTGCGATCCTGCCACACCACCACTGCCCGCGCCGAACCAGCCTGAGTGCCTGGAATGGGGTAAGCATTCACATCCCACTCACGCGGCAGCCGATCCAGGCCAAACCAACGCACCGACCAATGGCGGGCCTCTTTTTCATTCAGCGTCATCGGGGCCAGGCAATGTTCACAAGGAGCATCTCGCCCAAAAAAGGTTTGGTAACACACCTGCCCCGTCAAACCGCCAGAGTTGCCCGATAACTCGTCTTTTTTGCTTTTGTTAATGGCTACCAAATGCCAATGATCGTTAATGGTGTAAATGGGGTTGGGGATGCCATCAATGAGGGCTTGCAGGGTATTACGCCCCTCCAAAAGTTCTTGTTGCCGCAGGCGATTGCGCTGAAACAGCCAGGCGTTTTGGATGGCTTCGCTAACAGAGTTCGCCAGGGAAACAAACAAATCCAGGTCTACCTCAGAAAAAGGGCCGTCTTCTTTGTTGTACACAGCCAAAACCCCCACCGGGTGCCCGCGCAACACCAGGGGAGCCGCCATAAGATTTTGTATGGGGGTGCGTGGCGGGGCATCAGTGGCCGGGTTAAAGCGGGGGTCTTCGGAGGGGGTGTTGAGAGAAACGGCCGTTTTTTCGGCAAACGTCACCCCCAAAATACCATGTGTCACTGGAAGCGGTGGATAGGAATCGGCTGGCAGTGGCCCTCGTTTACCCCTCAGGTGATTACAACGCAAATGACCACTTTCTACCATAAAAACGGCCGATAACGCCACCCCCCACACCGTATCAATCCCCTCAGCCGCCGCCGCCAACAACTCTTGAGTCTCCAGCGTAGCCGCCACCGTTTGTGCCAACCGATTCAAAGCCGCCAACTGCTGGCTTTGCCGTTGCAACTGCTTCTCCAACTGCTGCGTGCGTAAAATCGTTTTGACACGAGCCAACAACTCTTCCGGGTAATACGGTTTGGTAATGTAATCATCCGCCCCGGCCGACAACGCCTCTACCTTCTCATTACTCCCCACAGTGGCCGTCAACAACACCACCCGCGTCAACTGCAACACCGGATGTTTACGAATCCACTCCAACACATCCAGCCCAGAAACATTTGGCATCCGCATATCCAGCAAAACCAGGTCAATATCCTGTTTATTCGCCAGGGCCGTCTGCAAATAACCAATCGCCTCCTGCCCATCACTGGCAACCGAAATAAGATACCCTTCCTTTTTCACCAAAAAATCAACCAGAGATTGGGCAATTTCCGGTTCATCATCAACCACCAGCAAACGGGCAGGGGGAAGCGCAGGAGAAAAATTCATCTTTACACAGGTTTGGTGGCCGCCGAAGAAAAGGTATACCCATGCCCCTGAATCGTTAAAATATAAACCGGCAGACTGGGGTTAGGTTCAATCTTCTCACGCAAATTTTTCACATGCGCCCGCACCAACTCCGGGCTGCCTGTGTCGCGGGGATAATCCCACACATCCTGGAGCAATTGTTGGCTGTTAAACACCTGATCCACATGACTCATCAAATGATACAACAGGTCAAACTGCACATTCGTCAACAAAATCGTGCCCAACGAAGTCATCACCTTAAAAGAACGGCAATCCAACACCACATTGCCCACCACCACCTCGGTAGGAATCTGGCTGCTTACTTTGGGCGGGTTAATGCGGCGCAAAATCGCCTTCACCCGCAATTGCAACTCTTCCATATTAAACGGTTTTGTCAGGTAATCATCCGCCCCGGCACGAAAACCCTCAATTTTGTCCTCGTCTTTGGCTTTGGCCGTCAGAAACAGCACTGGCAACTCGGTGAGCAATGGATCACCCCGAATCTGGCGGCACACCTGATACCCATCCATACCCGGCATCATAATATCTAAAATGAACAGGTCGGGGCGGTGGCGGCGCGCCAATTGCAACCCTTCTGTACCACTATTAGCAGCCATCACCTGATGCCCATACGTTTTCAAAACACGCTGCAAGGTGCGGGAAACCAATTCATCATCGTCTATTACTAAAATGGTAGCCATGTGAACTTCCTCCAGAGTAGCTTCTATCGTTATGCTACACTAACATACTCAGGGGTTCTTCCATCAACTTCTTAAACGTTTGCAGAAAACGGGCCGCTTCTGCCCCATCGGTCACACGGTGATCGGCGGAAATGGTCGCTTTCATGCGGGTGCCAACCGTCAGTTGTCCGTTCACCACCACCGGCACTTCTCTGGCAGAGCCAACGGCCAGAATCGCTGCTTCCGGCGGGTTAATAATTGCCACAAAATGGTCTACATCATAAACCCCCAGATTGCTCACGGTAAACGTGCCACCTTCCACATCATCGGGTTTTATTTTCCCTTCGCGGGCGCGGGCAATCATGACTTTGTTGTCACCTGCAATTTTAGAAAGGGTGGAGCTATCTGTGTCTTTTTGCACCACTGTGAGCAACCCACCTTCTACGGCAACGGCCGATCCCACATTGATACGTTGGTGGCGCACAATTTTATCTCCGGCAAAACTGGCGTTCAGATTGGGGAACTGGCGCAAAGCCAGAGCGGCTGCCTTGAGGATTAAATCGTTGACCGTTACCTTTTTATCATCGGGCAAAACAGTGTTGACCTGTTTCCGCAGGGTCAACGCCGCCGCCATATCCACTTCAGTGGTGACATAGAAGTGGGGAATGGTGGTTTTGCTCTCGGTCATGCGGCGGGCAATGGCCTGGCGCAGACGAGAAGTAACAACCGGTGTATCGTCGGCAGCGGCCACCACAGGCGGCGGCGGGGCCACCACAGGCGGCATGGGCGGGGCGGCCACCGGGGCCGCTTTGG